>JANOAQ010000840.1:0-6452 GCA_031411195.1 Burkholderiaceae bacterium
CAAGGCCGGCCCGGGCAGCCTCAACTATGGCTCTGCGGGCAACGGCGGCATCAGCCACCTGGTGCCCGAGATGTTCAAGCAGGCCACCGGCACCTTCATCGTGCACATCCCGTACAAGGGCAGCGCGCCGGCCTTCACCGACCTGATGGCCGGCCAGGTGCAATTGATGGCCGAATCGGTGCCCCAGGCGGCCAGCTATGTGAAGGCGGGCAAGCTGCGCGCGCTGGCCGTCACCAGCGCCCAGCGCAACCCCGCCCTGCCCGACACCCCCACCATGATCGAAGCCGGCATCAAGGGCTTCGAGGTGGTGGGCTTCTACGGCGTGCTGGCGCCGGCGGGCACGCCCAGGCCGGTGCTCGACAAGCTGTCGGCCGCCTTCAAGGCGGTGCTCGACAACCCCGACATCCGCAACCGCATGGTGCAGCAGGGCGCCGATCCGGCCTTTCTGGGCCACGAAGAATTCAGCCGCTTCCTGGCCGCTGAAATGCCGCGTTGGGCCAAAGCCGTCAAGGACTCCGGCGCCAAACTCGATTGAGGACTGAAGATGCACACCGATGCCCTGGCCGTACTCGACTTCTGGTTTGGCCCCACCGACGACCCGGGCCATGCCCAATCACGCGCGGTGTGGTTCAAGAAAGACGACGCCTTCGATGCGCAGATCACTGCGCGCTTTGGCAACCTGATCGAGCGCGCACTGCTCGGCGACATCGACCACTGGCTCACCCGGCCGATCGAGCCGCTGCCCGCAGTGGCCCGGGTCATCGTGCTGGACCAGTTCACCCGCAATACGTTTCGGGGCACGGCGCGGGCCTTTGCCGGCGATGCCATGGCCCTGCAAGCGGCCCGCGCGCTGGTGGCGTCAGGGGCTGATCGCGCGCTGACCGGCGTGCAACGCCAGTTTGCCTACCTGCCCTTCGAGCATGCCGAAGACCTGTCGCACCAGCGCACGGCGGTGCAGCTTTTTCACCAACTGGGCCAGGACGAGCCGGCGCTGGCCGGCCTGGAAGAATGGGCGCAAAAGCACCTGGACATCGTGGCCCGCTTCGGCCGGTTTCCGCACCGCAACGCGGCGCTGGGGCGTGAGAGCACGGCCGAAGAAGCGGCCTTTCTGCTGACGCCCGGTTCGGGCTTCTAGCGCGACGGTCGGCCTGCCGAGCCCGTCGTGCTGCCAGATCAACCTCCAGTTCACCCGAAGTCAGGCGCCGGCCTGGCGTTTTCCGGCCGCAGGCACGGCTGGCCGATACGGCGAAGTGCAGTCCATGCCGCGCGTTACCATGTTGGCCTGCCCCTATTTGAGCCCCCATTGATGCACCGTCGCTCGCTGCTGGGTCTGGCTGCCTTGCCCCTGCTGGTTTCGCAGCCGGTTGCCGCGCTGGACGCCGCTGACGGTGCCATCGTGCTCACGCTCAGCGGCAAGCTGCGCAACCCCAACCGGGGCGCCCTGGCTCAGTTCGACATGCCCATGCTCGAGCGTTTGCCGCAACTGAGTTACAGCACCCGCACCCCCTGGTTCACCCTGGCCCGCAAGTTCACCGGGCCACTGTTGCGCGATGTGCTGGCCGCCGCCGGCGCCCAGGGCAACCAGCTGCGGGTGAGCGCGCTGAACGACTACCGCATCGACATTCCGATGGACGATGCCCTGCGCCACGATCTGCTGGTGGCCCGCCTGCTGGACGACAAGCCCATGTCCGTGCGCGACAAGGGCCCCTTGTTCATCATCTATCCGTTCGACCAGAACGCCGCCTTGCGCAATGCGCTGAACTTCAGCCGCTGCGTATGGCAGTTGCGGTCGATCGAGGTGCTGTGAGCGTGCTGGCAGTTCGCCCCGAAGCCTTGACCGATTCGGTGCCCCACCGGGTATCGCCCTGGTTCAGTCTGGCAGGGCTGCTGCTGCTGGCCACGCTGCTGGCTGCCGGCTTCATCCAGGCCAGGCAATATGCGCTGCTCAAGCTCACCGTCGAGGGCCAGGACGACTACCTGGTGATCAGCCTCTACCAGCTGAAGGTCGAATACCTGCGACTGCGCGAGCAATTGCGCAAGGACGAAGTCCTGCCCGCCAGTACCGGCGTGCAGTTGCGCTACGACATCTTCGTCAGCCGTGTGGGGCTGCTCAACAGCGGCAACGCCCAGCGCCTGCTGGCCAAGAGCGCAGGTGGCCCCGCGCTGCTGAAGTCGATTGACGACTTCGTGCACTTCGCAGACCTGTACCTCGGCCCGCAGCCGCGCGGCGCGCTCAGCACGCAGGCGGCCAAGGCCCTGCTGGCCTCGCTGGAATCACTGGACGAACCCATCCACCAGATGACGCTCGACGCCACGCACCTCGTGGCCGCGCAAGTGACCGAGCGCCAGGCCCAGGCGCGCAACCACAACCAGATCGGCCTGGCCCTCACCGGTTGCCTGCTGGCGGTGGTGTTGGTGTTCGGTGGCGTGGCGCTGCGCCAGATGCGCCAGGTCGACGAGCGCCGCCAACGCCTGGCCGGGCTGGCCGACCAGCTGCGGGATGCCCGCATCGAGGCCGAAGCCACCAGCGAGGCCAAGAGCGAGTTCCTCGCCGACATGAGCCACGAGTTGCGCACCCCGCTGCACAGCCTTTCGGGCATGGTTTCGCTGCTGCGCGACTCACCCCGCGATCCGCATGCAGCCGAATGGCTGGCCACGGCCGATGACTCGGCACGCCACCTTGAGCGGCTGCTGGACGACATCCTGGATCTGAGCAGGCTCGAATCGGGGGCCTTGTCGCTGGCGCCCGGGCCGGTATCGCTGGCCGCCCTGCTGCGCGAAGTGCAGACCTTGATGCAGCCTGCAGCCGCCGCCAAGGGGCTGGCCCTGCATGCCGAGCTCGACCCCACCTTGCCGGCCCAGGTACTGCTGGATGGCACCCGGGTGCGCCAGGTGCTGCTCAACCTGCTGGCCAATGCGGTGAAGTACTCGGACGCCGGCGCTGTCGTGCTGCAGTGCCGCCAGCGCGTGGCCGACGACCTGCCGGCCCGGATCGAGTTCGATGTCACCGACACGGGCATCGGCATGGACCGCGACACCATGGCGCGGCTGTTCCAGCGCTTCAGCCGAGCCGATGATGTGCGCAGCCGGCGCCGGGGTGGCTCTGGCCTGGGCCTGGCCATCTCGCGCAACCTGGCGCGCCTGATGGGCGGAGAGATTCTCGTGCGCAGCACACCCGGCGCTGGCAGCGTCTTCACCTTCCGCTGCCCATTGCAGCCTGGCTCGATGAATGCCCCGGTTCGCCAGGCGCTTGCGGTTCGGCAAGCGGGCCAGCCCTTGCGTGTGCTGGTGGCCGAAGACCACCCGGTCAACCGCCTCTACATGGCTGCGCTGCTGTCACGGTTGGGCCACTTGAGCCTGGAGGTGGAAACCGGCCAGGCCGCGGTCCAGGCTGTCGAAGGCGCCTCCCTGGGGGTCGGCGAGCGGCCATTCGACCTGGTGCTGATGGACGTGCACATGCCGCAACTGGACGGCATCGCTGCCACCCGGGCGATACGCGCCCTGCCCGGCGCGGCGGGCCAGGTGTGCGTGGTCGCCCTGACTGCCGATGGTTTTGCCGACACCCGCGCGCGTTGCCTGGCCGCCGGCGTGAGCGAGGTGGTCACCAAACCCCTGAGCCTGGGCGCCCTGCGCCTCATCCTGGCCCGCCATTTTGGTGAAGCCGAGGCCCAGGATGCCCCCACTGGCGTGTTGCCTCTGCTGCAGCCTGCGGCAGGCAGCAGCGAGCCCCACGGCTTGATCGACCGCGCCACCGTGCAGAGCGTGCGCGAGTTGATGGTGGCCGATGAACTGCGCGCGCTCTATGCCGGCTTCTTCGTGCAGGCCGACGATGGCGCGCGCCGCATGCGCGATGCCATGCGTGATGCAGACATCGAGGGCATCCGCCGCAGTGCCCATACCCTCAAGGGTGCGGCACTCAACCTGGGCCTGGCGGCCCTGGCCGATGCCGCAGCCCGCGTCAACCGCGATGCGTCCACCCTGTCGCCGCCCCAACTGGCCCTGGCCGTGCAGCGCTGCGATGAAACCCTGGCGGCCACCCGTGCCCTGTGCGCCGATGAAGGCTTGCTGGCCTGAGATGTCCGCCCCCACGTCGCTTCGCGCCTGCCCCCCGAGGGGGCGCTCAGCCGCCTTGGGGCGGCCCGGCGCCGGCTGAAATGCCTGCCCCCACGTCGCTTCGCGCCTGCCCCCCGAGGGGGCGCTCAGCCGCCTTGGGGCGGCCCGGCGCCGGCTGAGGCGCCGCGCGTCACCAGGCGCAAACCGTCAAAGCAGGACCGGTTCGGGTTCGAGCCGGATCCCGAAGCGCCCGTACACACTTTCCTGGATGGCGCGCGCCAAGGTCACCACCTCGGCGCCGGTGGCCCCGCCGCAGTTCACCAGCACCAGCGCCTGGCGTTCGTAGACCCCGGCATTGCCCACCCGCTTGCCCTTCCAGCCGCAGGCGTCGATCAGCCAGCCTGCGGCCAGCTTGAAGCGCCCGTCGTCCAGCGGGTAGTGCACGATGTGCGGGTCGCGGCCGATGATGTCGCGGCACTGCTCGGCGCTGACCACGGGATTCTTGAAGAAACTGCCCGCATTGCCCACCACCGCCGGGTCGGGCAGCTTGGCGCGGCGGATGGCGCAGATCCAGTCGAACACGGTCCGGGCATCGGGTAACCGGTTGCCGGTTTCGGCCATGCGCCGCTCGATGTCCAAGTAGCCCAGCACCGGCTGCCAGGGCTTGGGCAAGCGCAGTCGCACCCGGGTGATCAAGGCCTTGCCGGCCAGGCCGCCGGCGTCGGCCGCTTGCTTGAACACGCTGTGGCGGTAGCTGAACTTGCAAGCCAGGGCATCCAGCACGGCCACCCGGCCGGTGACCAGGCTGACCGCGTCCAGGCTTTCAAAACGGTCAGCAAGTTCGAGCCCGTAAGCACCGATGTTCTGCACCGGCGAGGCGCCCACCGTGCCGGGGATCAGCGCCAGGTTCTCCAGGCCGGGGAAGCCCTGGTGCAGGGTCCAGGCCACCGCGTCGTGCCAGGACTCACCGGCGCCGAACTCGACGATCCACGCATCCGCACGCTCGGCCACCAGGCGCTTGCCCATCACCTCGACCCGCAGCACCACGGCCTGTGGGTCGCGCGTCAACACCAGGTTGCTGCCACCGCCCAGCACCAGCTTGGGCTGGGTGCCCAGTTCGGGGTGGTCCAACACCCGACGCACGTCGGCGTCACAGCGCACATGCACCAGGGTGTGCGCGGTTGCCGGCAGGCCGAAGCTGTTGAGCGCGCGCAAATTGAAGGCACGGTCAATCGCCAGCGGGGGCAGTGAAATGGGCATGGGCCGGATTCTGGCCGATCCGTTCCTGGCCCATCCATTCCCGCGGCCTCACATATCGGCCCAGACGGCCGATAACCCTGTCATGAATGGATCCACCTCTGCGTCGCCCCAGGCCATCAGCTCAGCGCCCGACCCGGCCGCGCCCGCTTTGCACCGTCGCTTTCGGGCCAGCGACGTGGCCGAGCACCTGGACATGGTGGTGATCGGCGAGGTGTGCGTGGGCGTCAGCTTGACCGGCTACCGATCGGTGCTGCGCGGGTTTCTGGACAGCCCGAACGGCAGCTTGGCCAAGCTGCTGGCGGCTCTGGACGAAGGCCAAACCGCCGCGCTGCCGGCCCTGGCCCATGCCGTCAAGGGAGTCGCTGCCAGCTTGGGTCTGCGCGCACTGCACGCCCTGGCCGCCCACCTGGAAGCCCCCGCCGAAGGCAAATCTCCCGCCGATGACGTGGCCGACGCGCGGGCCTTGCGCGCGCTGATCGACATGGCCCGAGGCCTGCTGCAACGCATGGGCCTGCTGTAGCCGGCGGCAAGGCTTCGTGGTTGAGCGGCCCGCGCAGCGCCGCCGGCATGGCAAAATTTTGACCCCGCCTCTCCTTGTTAGCCCGCCACCATGCCCAGCTTCGACACCGTCCTTGAACCCAACCTGGTGGAGCTGCGCAATGCGGTCGAGCAAAGCAGCAAGGAAATCGCCACCCGCTTCGATTTCAAGGGCTCGTCGGCCCGCCTCGAAAACGTCGAAACCGGCAAGGACCGCAGCTTGCAACTGCATGGCGACAGCGACTTCCAGATTGCCCAGGTGCGTGACATCCTCACCGGCAAGCTGACCAAGCGCGGGGTGGACATCCGCTTCCTCGACTTCAGCGCCAAGATCGAGAAGATGGGTGGCGACAAGGTGCGCCAGACCGTGGCCGTCAAGCAGGGCATCGACAGCGACACCGCCAAGAAGATCCAGGGCATCGTCAAGGCCAGCAAGCTCAAGGTGCAGGCCGCCATCCAGGGCGACAGCGTGCGCGTGACCGGCGGCAAGCGCGATGACTTGCAGGCGGCGATGGCGCTGCTGCGCAAGGAAGTGACGGACGTGCCGCTCGCCTTCAACAACTTCAGGGATTGATGGCGCCCTCCCGATGCGCCTTCGGCGC
>JANOAQ010000841.1:0-3402 GCA_031411195.1 Burkholderiaceae bacterium
CGCCTGTACATCGACCCGGTGCCGCCCCGCACCCTGCGCAAGGATTGCCCACCCTGGCTGCAGGAGGTGATCCTGCGGTGCCTGGAGGTCAAACCCGAACGCCGCTACCAGACCGCCGCCCAGCTGGCGCAAGACCTGCAGAACCCGAGCCAGGTGGCGCTGACCCGTCGCGCCGAAAAGCTGCAGAAAAGCGGCGCCATCCAGACCTTCAAGCGCTGGTTCTTCGCCCTGGGTGCCGAGCCCGCGCTGGGCCGCGCCAATGTGGCCGAACAGCTCGATCGCAGCCCCATCGTCATGGCCGCGGTCGACATCGACCACGCCACGAACGAGCTGCTGCAGCAATTGCGCGAAACCGTGCGCCGCATCGTACTGACCGAGCCCGGCGCGCGCCTGGCCTGCGTCAGCGTGATGAAGATCGCGCGCATCGGCGTGGATGAGCTTGTGGACGCCGACGGCCGCAGCCGCCATGTCAAGCAGCTGGTGGCGCTCAAGCACTGGGCGCGGCCAATCAGCAAGGCGCTCAATCTGGACGATGGCCGCCTCACCTTCCACGTGCTGGAAGCGCCCGACCCCGCCAACGCCATCATCGAATTTGCGCAACGCAACCATGTCGACCACATCGTGATGGGCGCGCGGGGCTCATCGTCCTTGCGGCGCCTGTTGGGCAGCGTGTCGTCGCAGGTGGTGGCGCAATCCGATTGCACGGTCACCGTGGTGCGCGCGGGTGTGCCATTGGACGAACCCCGCACCACAACGGCCACAGCCCCGGCCTCAACCACCGACGGACCCGCCGGTGCCTGAAGACAATGCCTGCACCCGCTGCGGCGCCTGCTGCGCCAGCTTTCGGGTCGACTTTGCCGCCGAAGAATTGCAAAGCCACGGCGGCAGCGTGCCCGACGGCCTGACCGTCGTGCTGAACGAGCGCCTCAGCCGCCTGCGCGGCACCGACCACGCGCGCCCGCGCTGCGCCGCGCTCAGCGGCACCATCGGCCAGCGGGTGGCCTGCGGCATCCATGAATGGCGCCCATCGCCATGCCGTGAGTTCGGCCTGAGGGCGCCGTTCGGGCTGGGCGACGACGCCTGCACCCGGGCCCGCGCCAGGCACGGTCTGCCGCCCTTGCCGCCCTTGCCGCTGTAACGCAACGGCTCGGGCGCAGGCACGCCAAGTCGAGCGAACGGGCTCAGCCAGCCAGGCCGGCCGCCTGTTGGGTCATGCGGCTGACCACCAGCACCGCCTGCGTGCGCGAGTTGACACCCAGCGCACGAAGCACAGCGGCCACGTGGTCCTTGACGGTGTCGACCGACACGTTCAATTCGCGGGCGATCAGCTTGTTGGGCAGGCCCTTGAGCAGCAGCTCCAGCACATCGGCCTGGCGCGGCGTGATGCCCAGTGCCACCGCGCTGCTTCGAGGCAGCACGCCTCGGCCGGTTGACGGCGGCGCTGTGGCGTCACCCGGCAGGGCCTGAAACCCCGAAGGTGCGCCACCGCCGGCATCCGCCGGCGGCCAGCCCGGCGTGGCCAGGCCGGCCGCCTTGCGCGCCGTGGCCGCGTCGGCAGCAACGGCCGCATCAGCCATCGACATGCCCGGCAGACGCACCAGGCCCAGCAGGGCCGGGGGAATGAACACACCGCCCGACAGCACCAGGGCCAGCGCCTCGAACAACTCGGGGTTGGGCGTGCGCTTGGGCACAAAACCCATGGCGCCCATGTCGACCGCACGCACCATGTCGGTCAGCAACTCGGTGGCCGACACCACCACCACCGGCAAGGCGGGGTAGCGCTCCCGCAGGTCGGCCAGCACCGCAAAGCCATCCACCCCCACCCCCAAGCCCAGGTCCAGCAGCACCAGGTCGACATCGGTGTGGCTGGCCAACAGGGCAAAGGCGTCTTCGGGGTTGTCGGCGGTGACCACTAGCACCGCATCGTCCAGCGTCTGGATGATGGACTGCAGTGACGCCAGGATCAGCGGGTGGTCATCGACCAGCAGCACTTTCATGAAAACTTCCTACGGCAAACGGCGCGGCCGCCGGGGTGAATTCAGGTGAAGCGGCGCGAGACAGCCTCGGCCACGCACACCGGCTTGTCGGCGCCTTCACGTTCGATGGTCACTTCGATCGTCATCTGCGCGCCGCCCTCGATGGCGGTGTAGTCCTTCAATTTGATGACCCCACGCACGCGGCTGCCGGCTGGCACCGGCCCGGTGAAGCGCACCCGGTTCAGGCCGTAGTTGATGCTCATCTTCACGTCGTCGATGGCCATGGCGGTGGCGGCCAGTTCGGGCAGCAGCGACAAGGTGAGAAAGCCGTGGGCAATGGGAGCGCCATAGGGCCCGGCCTTGGCGCGCTCGACATCGACGTGGATCCACTGGTGGTCGCCAGTGGCTTCGGCAAACAGGTTGATGCGCTCCTGGCTGACCGTCACCCAGGGGCTGGTGGCCAGGTGCTGGCCCACCAGGGCCTGCATGGCGGTGAGTCGGGGATAGTGCACGCGGGTATCGGTGGTCATCGGGAGAGCCATTCGGTCAGGGGTTGCCATTGCTGGAGATCACGCTCGATGCGGCCCGGCGCCACGTCGAACAAGGTCAGGCCGCGCGCGGCCAGGTGGGCGTAGTTCTGGGTGTCGCGCAGCTGGGTGACGGGCACCTGGCCCAGCGACGCCAGACACTCATGCAGGTGCTCGACCGCGTGGGTGTGCTCCTTCACCCGCAGGGCCACCAGGCCCAGGCGCACCTTGTCGGCGCGCTTGTGGGCCTGCACCTGGCGCAGAAAATCATGCGTGGCGGCAATGTCGAAAGGGCTGGGCTGCAAGGGCACCAGCAACTGATCGGCCAGTTTCATGACCGCCTCCAGGCGCTTGCCATGCAGGCCGGCGGGCGTGTCGATCACCAGGTGGGTGGTGCCCTTGGGCGGGCGCACCAAAGTGCCGTCGACCACCTCCCAGCCGCCGATGGGCGGCAACTGCGGCGGGCGCAGGGCCAGCCAGTGGCGCGCGCTTTGCTGGCGGTCCAGGTCGCCCAGCATCACCGTGTGGCCCTGCCGTGCCAGCCAGCCGGCCACGTTGGTGGCCACCGTGCTCTTGCCAACCCCACCCTTTGGGTTGGCCACCACGATCACCGGCATGCTGCCCTCCCAGGCTGGTGGATGAATGCTGCTATGTTACGAGAGCACCAAGCCCAACACCCTACTGCCAAACCCCGCCCATGCCCCGCATCCTGGTGATCCTGGCCCACCCGCAATTGGCCCATTCAAACGCGACCCGAGCCCTGGCCGAGGCCGCCGGCACCCTGGCCGCCCAAGGTGCCGACGTGGCGGTGCGCGACCTCTACGCCCTCTACCCCGACTACCTGGTGGACGTGGCCGCCGAGCAAGCCGCCCTGGCCGGCGTGCAGTTGCTGGTGTGGC
>JANOAQ010000842.1:0-2931 GCA_031411195.1 Burkholderiaceae bacterium
CCGGCACGTGCTGCTGCCGCCGCAGCGCCAGCCGACGCCCGCTTCGATCTGGCCATCAACAACGCCCCCGCGGCCCAGGTGTTCTTGCAGCTGGCCCAGGGCACGGCCTGGAACATGCTGGTCTCGCCCGAGGTCAGCGGCAGCCTGTCGATCGCGCTGAAGGACACCACCGTGCCCGAGGCCATGGACACGCTGCGTGAACTGTTCGGCTACGAGTACCGCATCACCGGCAACCGCATCTTCGTCTACCCCAACACGGTGCAGACGCGGCTGTACCGCGTCAACTACCTGCCCGGCCGGCGCCAGGGCGCCAGCGACACCCGCATCACCTCCAGCGCGATCACCGCGATGAGCGGTGGCAGCAGCGGTGGTGGCGGTGGTGGCAACAGCAGCAGCAGCGGCGGCAACAGCGCTGGCAACGGTGGCAACAACAGCAGCGGCTTTGGCAGCCGGGCCGACGACAACGCCCATGTGCGCACCACGTCCGACACCGATTTCTGGCGCGAGGTGCAGGCCTCGCTGTTCACCTTGGTGGGCACGCATGGCGGCCGCAGCGTGGTGCTGAATGCTGGCGCCGGCGTGGTGGTGGTCAAGGCCACGCCGGCCGAGCTGCGCCAGGTGGAAAACAACCTGAAGGCGGTGCAGCTCTCGATCGAGCGCCAGGTGATGCTGGAGGCCAAGATCGTTGAGGTGCAGCTCAGCAAGGATTCCCAAACCGGCATCAACTGGGCCGGTTTTGGCAAGCTGGGCAACGGCCAGTTGACGATTGGCAGCGCCGCGCCCGGCACTTTGCTGAGCAGCACCGGCACACTCAGCAGCAGCGATGGCAACAGTGTTGCACCGGGCATCAACCTGGCTGCCGGTGCCTTGGGCCGGGGCTTTTATGGCCTGGCGTTCCAGGCCGCCAACTTTGCCGCGCTGCTGAATTTTCTGCAAACCCAGGGCAATGTGCAGGTGCTGTCCAGCCCACGCATCGCCACCTTGAACAATCAGAAAGCGGTGCTCAAGGTGGGCAGCGACGAGCTGTACGTCACCGGCGTGTCCACCAGCACCAGCAGCAACGGCAGCAACTCGGTGTCGTCGCCCACCCTCACCTTGCAGCCGTTTTTCTCCGGCATCTCGCTGGACGTGACACCGCAGATCGACGATGCCGGCAACGTGATGCTGCATGTGCACCCGACGATCAGCACGGTGTCGGAGAAAAACAAGAACATCGACCTGGGATCGCTGGGGTCGTTCCGGCTGCCGCTGGCGGCCAGCACGGTGAACGAAACCGATTCGATCGTGCGGGTGCGCGACGGCCAGATCGTCGCCATCGGCGGGCTGATGAAACACGAATCGCACGACGAGCGCTCGGGCATGCCGGGTGTCAGCGATCTGCCGGTGGTGGGTGGGTTTTTCCGCCAGACCACCACGGTGCACAGCAAGCGTGAGCTGGTGATCATGATCAGGCCCACGGTGATCCAGGAAGACGGCGCCTGGCCTGATGCGCCGACGATGGGCCCAGGCCCGGGCAGCGAGCCGGCGGCCCGCGCACCGGTGGCCGGCAAGACCGCAGTGTCGATCCGCTGATCCAGGCACACATCCGCCATGGCCCGCCCCGAACGCATCCGCCTCGGCGACCTGCTGATCCAGGAAGCGCTGATCACGGCCGGCCTGCTTGACGTGGCGCTGGCCGAGCAGAAGAAGAGCGGCCGCAAGCTGGGCCGCATCTTCATCGACCGGCAATGGGTTACCGAGGTGCAGATTGCCAAGGCGGTGGCGCGCCAGTTGCGCGCACCCTTCATCGACCTGGCCAGCCGCAGCCTGCGCCCCGACGTGGCCGCGCTGCTGCCCGAAACCCATGCCCGCCGGCTGCGCGCCTTGCCGATCGAGGACAGCGCCGGTGGCGCTGCGGGTGGTGCACTGAAGGTGGCGATGGCCGACCCCACCGACATCAACGCCTACGACGAGGTGGCGCGGCTGACCCGGCGCGAGATCGACCTGGTGGTGGTGGCCGAAAGCCAGTTGCTGGCCGCGCTGGACCGGGTGTACCGGGGCGGTGACGAGATTGCCGGCCTGGCACGCGAGCTGACCAACGACATCAGCACGGTGCAGGACGAGATCGGCGATCTGCTGGGCCTGGGCCAGGTCACCACCGAGGACGCGCCGGTAGTGCGGCTGCTCAGCTCGATGTTTGAGCAAGCGCTGCGCAAGCGTGCGTCCGACATCCACATCGAGCCGCAGGAGCGCAACCTGCGCATCCGCTTCCGCATCGACGGTGTGCTGCATGTGCAGACCGAGGCCGATGCCAAGATCGCCGGCGCGGTGGCGCTGCGGCTCAAACTGATGAGCGGGCTGGACATCAGCGAAAAGCGCCTGCCGCAGGACGGCCGCTTTCACGTCAAGTTGAAAGCCAGCGCGGTGGATGTGCGCATCTCCACGCTGCCCACCCAGCATGGTGAATCGGTGGTGATGCGGCTGCTGAACCAGAGCGCCGGGTTGTTGTCGCTGGACAACCTGGGCCTGCCCACGCCGGTGAGCTTGGCGCTGACCCGTGCGCTGGCGCGGCCCAACGGCATGATCGTCGTCACCGGCCCCACCGGCAGTGGCAAGACCACCACCTTGTATGCCGCGCTGAATGCGCTGAACAACAGCGAGCGCAAGATCATCACGGTGGAAGACCCGATCGAGTACCGCCTGCCGGGTTTGAACCAGGTGCAGGTGATGGAGAAGATCGACCTGAGCTTTTCGCGCGTGCTGCGCAGCGCGCTGCGCCAAGACCCGGACGTGATCCTGATCGGCGAGATGCGCGACCAGACCACCGCCGAGATCGGCCTGCGCGCGGCCCTGACCGGCCACCTGGTGCTGAGCACGCTGCACACCAACGATGCGCTGTCCACCCCGCTGCGGCTGATCGACATGGGCGTGCCGCGCTACATGGTGGCGCTG
>JANOAQ010000843.1:0-2420 GCA_031411195.1 Burkholderiaceae bacterium
CACGAACAGGCGTGCGGTGTCGGCACCGTAGGTGTCGATCAGGGCCTGTGGATCGACGCCGTTGTTCTTGGACTTGGACATGGTGCCCACGCCCTCGTAATCGACCAGCGTGCCATCGGCCTTGACGCGCGCCTGGGTGACCTTGCCGGTCTCGTCGCGAAGGTCTTCCACCTCGTGCGGCCAGAAGTATTCGATGCCGCCCTTGTCGCTGCGCCGGCTGTAGATGTGGTTGAGCACCATGCCCTGGGTCAGCAGCCTGGTGAAGGGCTCGGCCACCTTGACGAGGCCCAAGTCGCGCATCACCTTGGTCCAGAAGCGGGCGTAGAGCAGGTGCAGGATGGCGTGCTCGATGCCGCCGATGTATTGGTCCATGCCCGGCGCAGCGCCTTGTGCATTGGCGCCCGGCATCCAGTACTGCGTGCCATCGGCCACCATCGCATCGGCATTGTCCGGGTCGCAATAACGCATGAAGTACCACGAGCTGTCCACGAAGGTGTCCATCGTGTCGGTTTCGCGACGCGACGGCTGGCCGCACACCGGGCAGGCCACGTTCAGGAAGTCGGCGCGCTTGTTCAGCGGGTTGCCGCTGCCGTCGGGAATGCAATCCTCGGGCAGCACCACCGGCAGGTCGCGCTCGGGTACCGGCACCGCGCCGTGCACGTCGCAGTGGATGATGGGAATGGGCGTGCCCCAGTAGCGCTGGCGGCTCACGCCCCAGTCGCGCAGGCGCCAGGTGGTCTTCTTCTCGCCCAGGCCTTTTTGCGCCAGCAATTCAGCCACCTTCGACACCGCCGGCTTGCAGGCCAGGCCGTCGAGCACGCCGCTGTTCACACAGCGCCCGCGCTGCTTGTCGCTGTAGCTGTCGGCCCAGGCCTCGGTGCTGAAGGCCTCGCCTTCAACCGCCACCACTTGCCGGATGGCCAGGCCGTACTTCTTGGCAAAGGCAAAGTCACGCTCGTCGTGCGCCGGCACGCCCATCACCGCGCCGTCGCCATAGCCCATCAACACATAGTTGCCGACCCACACATCGACGGCGGCGCCGGTAAGCGGGTGCGTGACGGTCAAGCCAGTGGGCACGCCCTTCTTCTCTTGCGTGGCCAGCTCGGCCTCGGTGGTGCCGCCCTGGGCGCAATCGGCGATGAAAGCGGCCACCGCCGGATCGCAAGCGGCGGCGTGCGCGGCCAGCGGGTGCTCGGGCGCCACGGCGCAGAAGGTCACACCCATGATGGTGTCGGCGCGGGTGGTGAACACCCACATGCGGCCGTCACCGATCAGCGCACCAGCCGCATCGCGGAGGTCGTGCGCAAACGCAAAGCGCACGCCTTCGCTCTTGCCGATCCAGTTTTCCTGCATCAGGCGCACGCGCTCGGGCCATCCGGCCAGGTAGTTGGGGTCGTCGGGGTTGTTCACCGCCGACAGCAACTCTTGCGCGTACTGCGTGATCTTGAGGTAATAGCCGGGGATCTCGCGCTTTTCAACCACCGCGCCACTGCGCCAGCCCTTGCCGTCGATCACCTGCTCGTTGGCCAGTACGGTCTGGTCCACCGGGTCCCAGTTCACCACCTGGGTGCGGCGCTCGGCGATGCCTTTTTCAAGCATCTTCAAGAACAGCCACTGGTTCCATCGGTAGTACTGCGGCGTGCAGGTGGCGACCTCGCGGCTCCAGTCCAGGCCCAAGCCCATGGCCTGCATCTGGGCCTTCATGTGGGCGATGTTGGAATAGGTCCACGCCGCCGGCGGCACCTTGTTCTTCATGGCCGCGTTTTCGGCCGGCAGGCCGAAGGCGTCCCAGCCCATGGGCATCAGCACGTTCATGCCCTTCATGCGCAATTGGCGCGCGAGCATGTCGTTGATGGTGTAGTTGCGCACATGGCCCATGTGCAGCTTGCCGCTGGGGTAGGGCAGCATGGAGCAGGCGTAAAACTTGGGCTTGAGCTTGCCAAAGCCGTCGCGGGCGTCTTCGGTGACGCGGTAGGCGTCGTGACCGTTCCACAGCGGCTGCGCCCAATGGGCGTGGGCGGCGGCTTCTACCTCGGCGGGTGCGTATTTCTCATTCATCCCCCGATTGTAGAAGGGGGGTTGCCGATGAAATCGGCTTGCGTGGGCTATTTGCCAGCGGCTTCGGTGACGAAGCCGATGCGCGTGAGGCCACCGTCCTGCACCAGGCCGATCAGCTCGGCGATGCGGCCGTAAGGCACCTGCTGGTCGGCGCGTAACTGCACCTCGGTGGCGGGGTTGCGCAGCGCGGCTTCACGCACCCGGGTCTTGAGCTGCTCGCCGCTCACCGCCTCGTCGCCCCAGAACAGCTGGCCCTGCGGGTTGACCGCCACAGTGACGAACGTGGGCGCATCGGTGGGCTTGGCGCCCGCCGTCAACGGCCTGTCGCGGCGGCCCCGGCGGCCGGCGCGGCCGACTCGGTG
>JANOAQ010000844.1:0-5607 GCA_031411195.1 Burkholderiaceae bacterium
TGGCCGTGCCGATCAGGGCCAGCCCGAGGTCACGCTCGGTCACGCCCATGGCCCGTTGCAACTCACCCAGCCGGGGAAACACCCCGCCCATGGCCAGCGCGTAGAGCAGGAATGCGCCGTAGACCCGCTGCGCCGGGCTCAAGCCCAGGCCTTCACGGGTGCAGTTGCGCGGCCACCAGGATGCGCGAGACCATGTTGTAGGCAGCCGTGATGCCGATCACCTCGAACATGGCCTGGTCACTGCCCAGGGCAGCGCGGGCCTGGGCATAGGTGGCGTCGCTCACCTTCACCTGGCGGGTCATCTCCACCACCAGTTGCAACACGGCCTGCTGGGTGGCGTCGAAAACCGGGTCGGCCGCCACTGCGGTGTCGTTGCCCAGGCGAAGCAGGGCATCGAGCTGGGACTGGGTGGCCCCGGCCTGCAAATACAGCGGCGCGTGCTGCTGCATTTCGTAGTCGGCACCGTTGAGCGCGGCCACGCCACACATGCACAGCTCCTTGAGCAGCGCGGGCACCTGCAGGGCGGTGCGCACCCGGCCCATGAAGTCGTTCCAGCCCTGGGCAAAAGCAGGGCTGTGCAGCAGCAAGCGGTCCAGGTCGATCAGCTCGCCACCGCGGCGTTGGCGGATGGCGGCCACCAGTTCGGGCGGACCGACCT
Organism: Burkholderiaceae bacterium; assembly: GCA_031411195.1. Taxonomy (GTDB): domain Bacteria; phylum Pseudomonadota; class Gammaproteobacteria; order Burkholderiales; family Burkholderiaceae_C; genus Pseudaquabacterium. Next base: position 659 of record JANOAQ010000844.1, read on the forward strand.
GTTCGTTGGTCAGCAGGGGCAGGCGGGTGCTCATGGGGATCTCCTGAAAAGCGTCGGGCTGTGCGAGTCAGCGCAGTTCGGCCATTCTGCCGGCAGCAAGTTAGAGCGGCCGGGCCGGGGGCAATGGTGCGGGGGTGTATGGTGGGCCGGATGATCGATTCCCTGCTGCTTGCGGCCACCCGCATCGCCACCTTCGAGCACCAGCGCTCGATGACCAATGCCAGCGGCTTTTTCTTCGAACGCGAGGATCGGCTCTACCTCGTCACCAGCCGGCATGTGCTGATCGACAAACCCAGCAAGCATTTTCCCAACCGCATCGAGATCGAGGTGCACACCGATCCCGACAACCTGGGCAAGTCGGCGCGCTTCTCGTTGCTGCTTTATCAGGACGGCCAAAGCCAATGGCGTCAGGGCACCGATGCCAGTGGCGAGATCGACGTGGCGATGATCGAGATACAGCGCGCGGCGCTGCCCGAGGGCAGCCTGCTCTACGCTTTCACGCCCGAGCACCTGCAGCAGCTCGACGACCCGGTCGAGGTGGGCCGCTCGGTGCTGATCGTCGGCTTCCCGCTCGGTTTTCACGACACCTTGCACCACTTGCCGGTGGTGCGGCAATCGATCATCGCCTCGGCCTTCGGGCTGCGGTTTCAGGGCCTGGGCTACTTTCTCACCGATGCACGCACCCACCGCGGCACCAGCGGCGCGCCGGTGGTCATGCGTGACCTTGCCGCCGCCGCAGATGCGGCCTTGCCGTGGAAGCTGCTGGGGGTTCACTCAGCGCGCCTGGACATGGCCGGGCGCGACCTGCTGCAGGACGAATCGCTGGGCCTCAATTGCGCCTGGTATGCCGACATGCTGATGACGCTGAGCGAGCCCTGATCGCACTGCACCGCGGCGGGCAGCGGGCCGCGCGCCGCAAAACTTGTAAGGAAACGGTGACGGCGCCGACAGACCTGTCGTTGCCGCGCAATGTCTTGCCGGTGGCCTCATCAACCGACCCACTGGAGCTTTGCATGACCCGTCCTTTGCCCACCACCTTGTCCGCTGCCGCCATCGCGCTGGCCTTGGGCGCCGCCTTCGCCACCCCACCGGCAGCCGCCCAGGCCAGCGACAAGGAAAAGTGTTTTGGCGTCGCCCTCAAGGGCAAGAACGATTGCGCCGCTGGCGCGGGTACCAGTTGTGCGGGCACCTCGAAGGTCGATTTCCAGGCCGACGCTTGGAGCTTGGTGCCCAAGGGCAGTTGCGAGAAGACGGCCTCCAAGACCTCGCCCAGCGGGATGGGCCAGCTCAAGGCCTTCAAGCCTGCCAAGGCCTGAGATGTCTGCCCCCACGTCGCTTCGCTCCTGCCCCCCGAGGGGGCGCTCAGCCGCCTTAGGGCGGCCCGGCGGCTGCTGAGCTCACGATCTGCGTCGCGCGGTCAAGTAAGGCTCGTCCGCCGATGATCCCGCCCCGAGCCTTGCCCCTGCACGCCGGGTTGGGCCTGAAGCACCCGCACATCGAGGACCTGCTGGCCCTTCGCGCGACGGTCGGATTCTTCGAGGTGCACGCCGAAAACTACATGGTTGACGGTGGCCCGCTGCACCACGGGCTGGCGCGAATCCGGGCCGACTACCCGATCAGCCTGCACGGCGTGGGGCTGTCCATCGGCGGCGAGGCGCCGTTGGACGAGGTCCACCTCGATCGATTGACCGCGTTGATCGACCGTTATGAGCCGGCGGTGTTTTCAGAGCATCTGGCGTGGTCGACCCATGGCAACGCCTACCTGGCCGATCTGCTGCCGCTGCCCTGGACGGTGGCCACGCTAGACCGCGTCTGCCAGCACATCGACCGAGTGCAGACGCGCCTGAAGCGGCCCATGCTTCTGGAGAACCCCGCCACCTACCTCGAATTCGCCGAATCCACCCTGGCCGAGGCCGACTTCCTGGCCCAGGTGCAACGCCGCACGGGATGCGGTTTGCTGCTCGACCTGAACAATGTGCACGTGTCCTGCATCAACCACCGCAGGGATGCCCGTGCCTACCTCGACGCCTTGCCGCTGCATGCCGTGGCCCAGGTTCACCTGGCCGGGTTCGCCGAAGACCTGGACGCTGCCGGTGACCGCCTCCTGATCGACAGCCATGGCAGCCCGGTCGACCAGGCGGTTTGGCAACTGTTCGACGAGCTGCTGGCCCGCACCGGTCCGCTGCCCACCCTGATCGAGCGAGACAACAACATCCCGCCCTTGCCAGTGTTGCTGGCTGAAATGGCCCATGCCGAAGATCGCCTGGCCGACGCTCGGCCTGAGCCAGTGAAAGTGAGCGTTCGGTGAGCCCGACACCCATCGGCCAGTCGGTGTTGGCCAGAGCCTTGCTCGATCCGGGGCACCCCGTCCCCGCGGGCATGCAGGCCTGGAACCGGTCCGACCCCGCTGTGCGGTTTGCCGTGCACCGCAACAATGTGCTTGCCGCCCTGGTGGCTGCGCTGGCGGACAACTTCCCCGTGGTTGAGCAACTCGTCGGTGAGCCATTTTTCCGCGCCATGGCGGGCGTGTTCGTGCGCCAACTGCCACCTCGGCCGGGCGCGTTGTCGCTCTATGGGTGCCATGACGACCGTTGGCCGGCGTTCATCCAGGATTTTGCGCCCGCGCGCAGCGTGCCCTATCTGGCCGACGTGGCACGGCTTGAGGCGGCCTGGCAGCAATCCCTGCACTCGTTGGACGCTGAACCTTTGCGCGCCCAAGCCTGCCTGGCCCAACAGCGTGGCGGCGTTGCCTTGGAAGCGCTGCGCCTGCTGCCCCATCCATCGATGCGCCTGGTGCGCTTCGAGCATGCCGCGCTGTCGGTGTGGGCCGCACACCAGACCGAGGGCGATGTCACGCTGGCGCACATCGACGTGCATGCGGCCGAAGCGGCTGTGTTGCTGCGCCCGGCGTCGGTGGTGCAGGTGCTGCCGGTGCCTGTGGCGCAGTGGCCTGGCCTTCGGGCCTTGCTCAGTGCCCTTCAAGCGGGCTTGACCCTGGGCGACGCGGGCAGGGCAGCCCTGTCTGCAGATCCTCGTTTTGACCTGACCGCTCATCTCGGCGAACTGTTGAGCGTTGGTGCATTGACGGCCCTGACGCCGGCTAATCCGTCCATTCCCATCGGAGACAGACCATGATTCACAGCCCGACCGTGCCAGCGACGGCCTTGTCGACCCCCGCTGCACGCCTTGCGCCATTGGCCATGCTGGCCGGTCGCATCCCGCACAGCGCAATCGCCTTGCTGGCACGGTTTTCCCTGGCCGCAGTGTTCTGGTCCTCGGGCCAGACCAAGATCCAGGGCTTGGTGATCAATCTCGTGGACGGTGAGGTGCAACTGGGATGGCCACGCCTGGCCGATGGCGCGGTAGCGCTGTTTCGCGACGAATACCGCCTGCCGCTTTTGTCGCCAGAGCTGGCGGCCGTGCTGGCCGCCACCGCCGAGCACTTTCTGCCGCTGCTGCTGTTGATGGGCCTGGCTACCCGGCTGTCGGCGCTGGGTCTGCTGGGCATGACAGCGGTGATCCAGCTGTTGGTCTACCCGGGAGCCTACGCAACCCACGGCACCTGGGCTGCCTTGTTGCTGTTGATACTGGCGCGCGGCCCCGGTGTGGTGTCGGTGGACCACTGGCTGGCCCGCCGATGGGGCCGTTGAAATGACAAGGGCGCTGGTCGACGGATCGACCAGCGCCCTGTGACCAAGGATTTCTCGCTCAGGCCGTTTGCGAGACCTCCTGCGTCACGATCGGCCGAATGTTCTGCGCCAGATCGCCCTTGGGGCCTTGCACCAGCTCGAAAGTGACCTTGCTGCCCTGCTTCAGGGTGCGAAAGCCGTCCATCTCGATGGCCGAAAAGTGGGCAAAAACATCTTGCCCGCCTTGCTCGGGTTCAAGAAACCCGAAACCCTTGGCGTCATTGAACCACTTGACTGTTCCAACCAACATCGCTGACTCCCCAACATCCTCTCCTGCTGAGGACGTTTTGCGGTTTTAGGATTTGGCGGCGGGATTGACAAGACGGAGACTTCAACCAACGGGGGTCGGGATTCCCCTACACAAATGGCATGAGCATCGTGGATGCGGCTGCAAAAGCAGCAGGGCAGCAGGCAAGCGCGCCATCAAGTGCGGACTCGCGCCGCTTTTCACGGCTTGTGAAAGTGTCGTTCGACCCCAATATCCTGGCTGGTCGATGTGTACCGCATCGACTCTATAGAATGAATTCATGCCTCAGGACGTTCCGCCATCACAGCCACCGAAGTTGCCGGCCCAGCCGCGCCGTGGCGGCGATGGCGCCGTGGTGGCAGAGCGCAAGACGGCGCGCACCAAGCCGCCACAGATGTACCAGGTGGTGCTGCTCAACGATGACTACACCCCGATGGAGTTCGTGGTCATGGTCCTGCAGCAGTATTTCCGGTGTGATCTTGAATCGGCCACACTCATCATGTTGAAGATTCACCACGAAGGGCGTGGCGTTTGCGGGGTCTTCAGCAAGGACGTCGCCGCCACCAAAGTTGAACTTGTGCTCGCCGCGGCCCGCCGCGCCGGGCATCCGCTGCAGTGCATTATGGAGGCCGCATGATTGCTCAAGAACTCGAAGTCAGCCTGCACATGGCGTTTGTCGAGGCGCGCCAGCAGCGCCACGAGTTCATCACTGTCGAGCACCTGCTGCTTGCTTTGCTGGACAACCCTTCTGCAGCCGAAGTGCTCAAGGCCTGCGCGGCCAATATCGACGATCTGCGCAAGAGCCTGACCACCTTCATCAAGGAAAACACGCCCACCGTGGGCGGCACCGAAGAAGTGGACACCCAGCCCACGCTGGGCTTCCAGCGGGTGATCCAGCGCGCCATCATGCATGTGCTCGACAGTGATGAATTCGTGGCGCTGCTGGACAACCCGTCGGCGGCCGAGGTGCTGAAGGCCTGCGCGGCCAACATCGACGATCTGCGCAAGAGCCT
>JANOAQ010000845.1:0-1825 GCA_031411195.1 Burkholderiaceae bacterium
GCACCGTGGCCATCGCCGTGGTCGCGGGCTGGATCTTCGGCATCAACCCGCTGACGGTGCTGGGCCTGTTGGGCGGTGGTGGCGGCGACGTGCTGCAGAGCCCGCCCGCCCAGACTGCACCGGCCCACAAGCCGCCAGCACAGGACAAGATGGCGATGTTCGTCTCCACCGTGCTGGCCGACACCGAAGACGTCTGGCGCGAGCAGTTCAAGGCGCAGGGCGGCCAATACCAGGACCCCAAGCTGGTGCTGTTTCGTGGCACCACGCCCACCGCCTGCGGGCGTGGCCAGGCGGCCATGGGGCCCTTCTACTGCCCGGGCGACCGCAAGGTCTACATCGATCTGGCCTTCTACCAGACCTTGCGCGACCAACTGGGCGCACCCGGTGACTTTGCCCAGGCCTATGTGATTGCGCATGAGGTGGGCCACCATGTGCAAAACCTGCTGGGCATCACCGACAAAGTCGACGCCCAGCGGGGCCGCATCTCCGACGTGAAGCAGAACGCGCTGTCGGTGCGCCTCGAGTTGCAGGCCGATTGCCTGGCCGGCGTGTGGGCCCACCATGCCCAGCGCACCCGCCAGGTGCTGGACCAGGGTGATGTGGAAGAAGCGCTGAACGCGGCAGCCCGCATCGGCGACGATGCCCTGCAAAGCCAGGCCGGCGGCGCCGTGCGCCCCGAAAGCTTCACCCACGGCAGCAGCGCGCAGCGTGTCAGCTGGTTCAAGCGCGGCATCGGCAGCGGCCGAATGGGCGACTGCAACACTTTTGAAGCCCGTCAACTCTGAAAACCCCAGGAGGAACCCATGCACCCCAACGCCCTGATGAAGCCCGCCCTTCGGCTGTCTGCCATTGCCGCCGCCCTGATCGGCCAACATGGCGCCGTGCTGGCCCAGGTCGCTGCGCCGGCCGATGCCACCGAGCGCATCACCATCATCGGCTCGCGCCGGGCCACACCGGCCAGTTCGGCCATCGACACCACCGTGCCGGTCGATGTCTTCAGCATGGGCAAGGCCGCTGAAGGGGGCGGCCAGTTCGACCTGGCGCAGACGCTGCAATACCTGTCGCCCTCGTTCAACTCCACCCGCCAGACCGGTGCCGATGGCGCCGACCTGATCGACTCGGCCGCGCTGCGCGGCCTGTCGTCCGACCAGACCCTGGTGCTGGTCAATGGCAAGCGTCGGCACACGGTGGCCCTGGTCAACCTGTTCGGTGCGCGCAACCGGGGCTCGACCGGCACCGACCTGAACGCCATCCCGCTGCTGGCCATCGACAACGTGCAGGTGCTGCGCGACGGTGCGGCAGCGCAGTACGGCTCGGACGCCATCGCCGGCGTGATCAACATCCAGCTCAAGAAGCGCGCCGGCTGCGAGGCCGTGGCCGGATACGGGCAATATTCAGCGGGCGACGGCAAGAACGGCCTGGCGTCGGCCTACTGCGGTGTGGCCCTGGGCGGCGGCCGCCTGGCCATCACCGGCGAGTGGCAGGACCGGGGCCGCAGCAACCGGGCCGAGGCCGGCAACCCGCGCATCATCGGCGACACCCAGGTGCGCAATGAAACGCTCTACCTCAACGGCGACCTGCCGCTGGGCCCGGGCGCGCTGTATGCCACCGCCGGCATGCAGAACCGCCGCGCCAGCTCGGCCGCTTTTGCCCGCGGCGGGGTGGGCAGTGGCGATATCCCCTCGCGCAACTCGGCGGCCATGTACCCCGAGGGCTTCGTGCCCTTCATCAACGGCGACATCGAAGACCGTTACGGCATCCTGGGCTGGCGCAGCACGCTGGGCGACTGGTCGCTCGACCTGTCGCAGACGCAGGGCAACAACAC
>JANOAQ010000846.1:0-4014 GCA_031411195.1 Burkholderiaceae bacterium
CCCCACAGCGACACATGGTCGGGCACCGTGGCCGGCCAGCCCACCGCACCGAAGAGCAGGGCATCCATGCCGCCGATCTGCGCCTTCCAGTCGTCGGGCATCATCTGGCCGTGCTGGGCAAAGTAGTCGCAACTGGCCCACTCGATGGGGGTCAGTGCCAGGTCAAGCCCAAACCGCCTGGCGGCTGCAGCGAGTACACGCTCACCTTCGGGCATCACTTCCTTGCCGATGCCGTCGCCCGGGATGATGGCGATGCGTTGTGCTGGGCTCATGGCGGTTTATGGGTTCGAGTGGCGGGGAGCCGGGATGCTAGACCATCGCCCGCGTGCAAGGCGTCCGCCCGGCGACCCTCGTCAGCACGGGCCAAGCGGGCCAACCCTGATCTTGATCAAGGCAAAGCCGCGCGGCAGCCCTTAGCCTGCGGCCTGCTTTGCCACCTTGACGGCCGCCGCGCGGCCGGCACCCCATGCCGACTGCTCCTGACAACGCCGCGCCTGCGGCCATCCCTGCCCACCTGCTGCCGGCCCTGGCCGCCAGCGGCCTGAAGGCGCTGACGCTGGCCGGCCGCCGCCTGCTGCCCATCGTGCAGGGTGGCATGGGCGTTGGGGTTTCTGCGCACCGCCTGGCCGGTGCCGTGGCCGCCCAGGGCGGGGTGGGTACGCTCAGCTCGGTCGACCTGCGCCGCCACCACCCCGACCTGATGGAACGCACCAGCGGCCTGTCGCAGCGGGCTGGCTGCGATGAGGACAGCAAGGCCCAGATCAATGCGGCCAACCTCGAAGCGCTGATGCGCGAGGTGCACGCCGCCCGCGCTGCCTCGGGCGGCCGGGGCCTGATCGCGATGAATGTGATGCGCGCCGTCAGCGACTACGCCAACTACGTCAGGTGCTCGCTCGAAGCGGGCATCGACATGGTGGTGGTGGGCGCTGGCTTGCCGCTGGATTTGCCCGACCTGGCGGCCGACCACCCCAAGGCGCTGCTGGTGCCCATCCTCAGCGATGCACGCGGGGTGGCGCTCATCGTCAAGAAGTGGGAGCGCAAAAAGCGCCTGCCCGACGCCATCGTCATCGAACACCCGCGCCTGGCCGGCGGCCACCTGGGCGCCGCAAGAATCGCCGACCTGAACGACCCGCGTTTTGAATTCGACCGGGTGATCCCTGAATCGCTCGACTTCCTGCGCAAGGCCGGGCTGGAAGGGCAGATCCCGCTGATTGCCGCTGGCGGCATCCGCACCTGCGAAGACATCGCCCGCATCCAGAACCTGGGCGGCGCGGCGGCCCAACTGGGCACCCCCTTTGCCGTCACCACCGAGGGCGACGCCAGCGAAGCATTCAAGCGCGTGCTGGCCGAAGCGCGTGATGAAGACATGGTCGAGTTCACCAGCGTGGCCGGCCTGCCGGCGCGCGCCGTGGGTACCCCCTGGCTCCGGGCGTATCTGAAGGCCGAGCCCAGGCTGCAGCAGGTGGCCCACGCCAAAGGGCGCTGCACCAAGGCCTTCGATTGCCTGGCCCAGTGCGGCCTGCGCGACGGCCTGCCGGGCTGGGGCCAGTTCTGCATCGACAACCAATTGGCTGCCGCCATGCGCGGTGATCTGAAGAAGGGCCTGTACTTCCGCGGCGTGGGGGCGCTGCCCTTCGGCACGCAGATCCGCAGCGTGCGCGCGCTGATGGAACGCCTGCTCAGCCGAGGCTGCGCGCTGCCGCAACCGGCCGGCGCCGCCGTGGCCCTGGCCTGAACCCGATCAGGCCGCCAGGCTCAGCGCCGGGGGAAGTGCCAGCTGTCGGCTCAGGGCGCCTTGCAGGCTGTCGAGCATGGCCTGGCGGCGCCGGTACATCGCGCGCTTCTGGCTGGGGATGGTGGCGGCGTCGCGGGGCTCGGCCACGAGTGGCAAGGTCCAGTGGCCATCGGCAGCAGGCCAGCCACCCAATTCTTGCCACAGCGCGGCGTAGTCGAAGCGCAGGCGCTTGCCGCGCAGGTTCCACCGGCCCTTCACATGGTTGTCGGGCGCGATGCCGGACAACCGCCCGATCGACCAGGCCGCACAGGCCGCGCGCAGGGCCGCCAACAGCAGGTGCTGGGGCCGCAGGCCCTCGGCCTGCTTGGTCAGCTGGCGCACCAGGGCGCGGGCGTCGTCGTCTTGCTGCGCGGGGCCCTGCAGGGTGGGCACCAGCACACTGGCCTGGCCCTGGAAGCTGAAGCTCAGGTAGTACAGGCGGCGCCCGGCGCCATCGCGCAGGGACAGGGCCCACAGACCCTCGTGGTAGCTGACGTCGTTCCAGCCCAGGTGAAGGTGCAAGTCGTCGCCCAGCGACCACAGGCGCACGGTTTCACCGTGGGCCATCCGGGTTTGCAGCCCGGCGGGCAGGCGCGCAGCGGCCTGCTGCAAATCGTTGGCCATGGTGGCCATGCGGGCAGCCGGGCCCAGGCGCCGGTCGACGAAATGGCTGTTGGCGCAATGGAAGTAGCGCGCATCGGCCTCGAACCGTGCTGCCCAGGCAGGGCAGTGGCGCAGGGCCGACAACAGGGGCGCCCGGTGCGGGCGGGTCAACCATTGGCGCGCGCTGGTCTTGAGCGACTCTGACCACCGGCGGGTGCCGCGCGCCGCCAGCAATTGCGCGGTCGTCGGCCAGTCGATGGTGGATTCGGGCGCACTTGCCGGCGGTAGACGAGGGGTTTGGGTGGCGGTCGGCCACGGCAACCACACGGAGGGATACAGCATGGGCTTCGCAATTCGGCAAAAACTGCGCCGAATGTAAAGCGATGCAAAGCATTTGCAAGCAAGTGTTAACGCATGGAGCCCCCCCCGATGCAGGGGGGCGCTTGGTGGCCGATCAGGCCGTCAGTGTGTGCTCGCCCGCCAGCACCTCGGCCCGCAGTGAATGCGGCAGCGCCTGGGTGATGCGCACGTCGATCATCCGGCCCACCAGCCGGGCCTGCAGCGGGCCGCCGTCGAAGTTGACGATGCGGTTGCATTCGGTGCGGCCCATCAGCTCGGGCTGTCCGCTGGCACCCAGCCGGCGGGCCGGACCTTCGACCAGGATGCGCTGCACCCGGCCCACGCGGCTGGCGCTGATGCGCTGCACATTGGCCTCGATCAGGGCCTGCAATTGCTGCAAGCGCTTGAGCTTGAGCTCAGCCGGCGCGTCGTCGGCCAGGTTGGCCGCCGGTGTGCCCGGGCGCGGGCTGAAGACGAAGCTGAAGGACGCGTCGTAGCCGATGTCCTCGATCAGCTTGAGCGACTTTTGGTGGTCGTCTTCGGTCTCGCCCGGAAAGCCGACGATGAAGTCGGTCGACAGGCTCAAGTCGGGCCGCACGGCGCGCAGCTTGCGGATGGTGCTTTTGTATTCGAGCGAGGTGTAGCCGCGCTTCATCGCCATCAGGATGCGGTCGCTGCCGTGCTGCACCGGCAGGTGCAGGTGGTTCACCAGCTTGGGCAGGCGGCCGTACACGTCGATGAGCCGCTGGGTGAACTCGTTCGGGTGGCTGGTGGTGTAGCGGATGCGCTCGATGCCAGGGATGTCGTGCACGTATTCGAGCAACAGCGCGAAGTCGGCAATCTCGGCCTGTCCTTTGCGATCCTGGCCCATGCGGCCGCGGTAGGCATTGACGTTCTGGCCCAGCAGCGTCACTTCCTTGACGCCCTGTTCGGCCAGGCCCGCCACCTCCACCAGCACGTCGTCGAAGGGGCGGTGCACCTCTTCACCACGGGTGTAGGGCACCACGCAGTAGCTGCAGTATTTGCTGCATCCTTCCATGATGGACACGAAGGCCGAAGCGCCTTCGGTCCTGGCCGGCGGCAGGTGGTCGAACTTTTCGATCTCGGGGAAGCTGATGTCCACCTGCGCCTGGCCCTGGGCGCGGCGGCTGGCCAATAGCTGCGGCAAGCGGTGCAGGGTCTGCGGGCCAAAGACCACATCCACGTACGGTGCGCGCTCGATGATGGCCGCACCTTCCTGGCTGGCCACGCAGCCGCCCACGCCGATCATCACGCCGCGGGCCTTGAGGTGCTTGACG
>JANOAQ010000847.1:0-3402 GCA_031411195.1 Burkholderiaceae bacterium
GCCAGTCGGCAAGATCCTCGCTGCCTTCGAGGATGACTTTGTAAACATGCAAACGCCTGCCAGCCGACCTGAAGGTACAAACCGAGGTGCAGCGCCCCGCAGTGTTGCTGGTGCACAGTGACTACACCGTGGCCAGCGGCCCGCAGCGGGTGCGCGATGTGCTTGGCCGCGAAGCCGAGCCGCTGTTGCAGGGCCGAGTGGCGTTCTACAACCTCTGGAAGCCGCTCTACCAGCAGGTCGACGAATTGCCGCTGGCGATGTGCGATGCCAGCACCCACGCGCCCGAGGACTTGTTGCGCATGGACTTGAAGTACAGCGAGCGCACGGGCGAGATCTACGTCATGCGCCATGCACCGCAACACCGCTGGATTTATTTCCCGCAGATGCAGGCACACCACGCCTTGCTGCTCAAGACCTACGACAGCAGCACCGATGGCCGAGCCCGGTTCATGGGCCACAGCGCCTTCGAGGACCCCACCACACCGCCGGGCGCGCGCAAGCGCGAGAGCATCGAGGTGCGCACCATGGCGTTCTTTTAGGCGCCGGGCGGGCGTGCGGCTTGGCCGGGCGCTGGCGTGGCGCGGTCAGCCCGCTGGCGCCTCGGCCAGAATGTGCAGCATGCTGCCCATGCCCGCTCGTCTACACATCCACGCCGGCGCGCTGGACATCGCTTATGTGGACACCGGCCCGGCCAATGGCCCGCCGGTGTTCCTGATGCACGGTTTTCCGTACGACGTGCACGCTTACGCCGACGTGGTGCCGCAACTCACCGCACGCGGCTGCCGGGTGTTTGTGCCCTACCTGCGCGGCTTCGGGCCGACGCGCTTTCTCAACGCCGACACACCGCGCTCGGGCGAACAGGCCGCGCTGGGCGCCGACCTGAAGGCTTTGATGGACGCGCTGCGCATCGACCGTGCCGTGCTGGCTGGCTACGACTGGGGTGGCCGCGCCGCCTGCGTGGTGGCGGCCTTGTGGCCCGAGCGCTGCGCCGGCTTGCTCAGCTTCAACAGCTACAACCTCCAGAACATCGCCAAGGCCATGGTGCCTGACACGCCCGACAACGAGCGGTCGCTCTGGTACCAGTACTACTTTCACAGCGAGCGTGGCCGCAACGGCCTGGCGCAAGACCGGCGCGGTGTTTGCCGCCTGCTGTGGCGCATCTGGTCGCCCACCTGGCGCTTTGACGAGACCACCTTCGAGCGCAGCGCGGCGGCCTTCGACAACCCCGACTTCGTCGATGTGGTGATCCACAGCTACCGCCACCGCTTCGGCCTGGTGCCGGGCGACCCTGCGTTGGCCGAGATCGAAGCGGCCCTGGCCCGCCAGCCCGCCATCACCGTGCCCACGCTCACCTTCGATGGCGCCGACGACGGCGTGCGCCCGCCCGCATCGCCGGCCCAGCACGGCCACTGCTTTGCTGGTCCGCGCACGCACACGGTGGTGCCGGGCGTGGGCCACAACATGCCGCAGGAAGTGCCCGGCGTGTTTGCCGATGCGGTGCTGCAACTGGTGGCGGGCGCCTGGCCTGGCCGTTTGGCAACCGGCTGATGCAACACCCCCGGTGACCGCGCTGGGGTGAACCCTCGCCGCCCGGCATCAGGTCGCCCAGGCGACGGCCCTTCGCGGCGGTGGCGGCCTATGCTGCGCGCCAAACTCTGATCGCGCGCCCATGGCCTACAACACCCTCGATTGGCAGATCGACCAGCGTGTGCTCACGCTCACCCTCAACCGCCCGGCCCAGCTCAACGCCTTCACGGTGGAGATGGCCAACGAGTTGATCGATGCCTACACCCGCGCCAGTGAAGACGATGGCGTGGGCGCCATCGTGGTCACCGGTGCCGGTCGGGCCTTCTGCGCGGGCATGGACTTGTCCACTGGCGGCAATGTCTTCGGCCTCGACGAAGGCCTGAATCCCAGCCTGGACCAACTGGACACGCTGTGGGACGACCCGGCCATCGTGGCCGGCGTGCGCGACACCGGCGGGCGGGTGTCGCTGGCGGTGTACGAGTGCAAGAAGCCCATCATCGCCGCCATCAATGGCGCGGCGGTGGGCATCGGCGCCACCATGACGTTGCCGATGGACGTGCGCCTGGCCAGCGACAAGGCGCGCATCGGCTTCGTCTTCGGCCGCATCGGCGTGGTGCCCGAGGCCTGCAGCACCTGGTTCCTGCCGCGCATCGTGGGCCTGCAGCAGGCCATGGACTGGGTGTACTCGGCCGACATCCTGACGGCCGATCAGTCCCTGGCCGGCCGGCTGCTCAAGGCGGTGGTGCCGCACGAGCAACTGCTGGCCGAGGCGCATGCCCTGGCCCACAAGTACATCGATGGCCGCAGCCCCGTGTCGATCGCGCTGATGCGCCAGATGCTGCTGCGCAACCATGCGGCGCCCGACCCGCGCCAGGCCCACGCCGTTGAATCGCTGGCCATGCTGCACACCAGCCGCAACGACGGCCAGGAAGGCGTGGCCAGCTTCAATGAAAAACGCGCCCCAGCCTTCACCGGCAAGGCGTCGAGTGACTTGCCCGATTTCTACCCATGGTGGTGACAGCACTCACCGAATTTGACTGAAGAACAGGAGACAGCATGGAACGCAAAGTGTGTGTGGTGACCGGATCATCGTCAGGCATTGGCGCCGCGACGGCAAAGCTGTATGCCCAGCGCGGGTGGAACGTGGCGGTCAACTACTCGCGTGAGGCCTCACCGGCCGAAGCCGTGGCCGCCGAGTGCCGCGCTTTCGGTGTGGACGTGCTGGTGTGCAAGGCCAACGTGGCCGAAGACGCCGACTGCCGCGCCTTTGCGGCGGCGGTCGATGCAAAGTGGGGCCGCTGCGATGTGCTGGTCAACAACGCCGGCACCACCAAGTTCGTGCATGTGCGCGACCTGAACGGTCTGGACGCTGAAGACTTCCAGAAAATCTACGCCGTCAACGTGATCGGTGCCTTCCAGATGGTGCGGGCCTTCGAAGCACTGCTCAAGAAAAACCCGGTCACCGCCGTCGTCAACATGACGTCCATCGCTGCGGCCACCGGCATCGGCTCGTGCATCGCCTATGCCGCCAGCAAGGGCGCGCTCAGCACGCTGACCATGGCCCTGGCGCGGGGCCTGGGCCCGCAGGTGCGCGTCAACGGCATCGCCCCGGGCCTGGTGGAAACGCCTTGGCTGCAAAACGGCATGGGCGCCGACCGTTACGCCGCCGGCGTGCAGGCCTACAAGGGCCGCGTGGCCCTGGCCGACATCGTGCAGCCCGAAGACGTGGCCCTGGCCGCCTGGTACCTGGGCGTGGACGCCGTCAAGACCACTGGCGAAGTGCTGCCGGTGGACTCCGGCGCCAAGCTCTTGCCGGTGTGATGCCAGCCGTGTGGCGGCCCCCTGGATGGGGGCCTCGCTCTAGACCGGCCACCC
>JANOAQ010000848.1:0-3246 GCA_031411195.1 Burkholderiaceae bacterium
ACATCGTGTGGGCTGTCATCACCCATGGCTGCGAAAACGCGGCGCGCGATGCCGGCATCAAGATCGAACCTCTGGATGTGGCCGCCATCCTCCCGCCGGTGGTTGAACTGCTGGCGGCCGAGCCCGCAGCGGCAGACGGCGAGATCCGCTTGCGATTCAGCGTCCGCCCTTTGACGCCGGGCTCCCAGGTGACCCGCGCCTGGGTGTTGCGAAACGACCGCTTTGCCTGGACCACCCCGCTGCCCGGGCCTTTGCGCCGTGTGCACTACGACATCACCCTGCCCCTGGGGCCGGGGCGCAATGTCTTCAGCATCCGCGCTGAAAACGAGGCCGGGCGTGCCGAGCCGATCGACCGCGTTTTCTGGGGCCCCAAGGCCGCGTCGAACACGGCCCTGGCCTTCGGGGCCACCGGCAATCTCTACCTGTTGAGCGTGGGCGTCTCCAACTTCAGCGCTGCCAACACCCCGCCGGCTGAGCAGCGCGACATCTTTCCCCTGAACTGCGCGAACCGCGATGCCATCGCGGTCTACAACGCGCTGGCCTGCTCGGTCAATTCAGCCCACTACGATGCACGCCGGCCGCAGAAGAACCTGGCCTTTGACGCGGTGCGCGCCAAGGTGCTGGTGGATGAGCAGGCCACGAAGGCGGCGATCCGCGAGGCCCTTCACGCCCTGTGCAAGCAGATCGAAGCGCGAGGCAACGCACCTGGTGCCGAGCGGGACGTGCTGGTGATCTTTCTGGCAGGCCATGGCCTGCAGGTGGTGGGCGACCCCAACCTGTACTTCCTGAACCACGACATGGTGCTGGACGACGCCGAGGAAACCGGACTGGCCCTGCTCGAGATCGGCGAGATGATTGCCACCGTACCGGCCGAGGTGGTCATCCTGATCGATACCTGCCATTCGGGCATGGCAGGCAACGGCGTCGACCGCGGCGTGGGGCCAGACGAGATGGCCCGTCGACTCCAGGAGGTGAGCGAGCGCGGCATGTACGTGTTGAGTGCCGCCCGTGCCGAGGAGATTGCGCACGAGGGCAACAACAAGGGGCATGGCGTGTTCACCGCGGCGTTGCTGGCCACCTTGAATTCACGGCGCTACTTGCAGCAAGAAGGCCGTGATCGCGGCGAATCGCTCAGCATGGCCAGCCTGATGGCAGGCCTGCAGGCCGAACTGCCGCGCATCACCAAGGCCCTGCGCAAGCCTGAGCAGACACCCGTGTTCCGGCTGTACGGCGACCTGCTGCCCTTGAGCATCTTTCGCCGCAGATTCGAGCGTTCAAAGGGTCTGCCTTTCGGGCATGCCCAAATTGCAGGCGGCTCCCATGTCTTGTACGCTGAGCGTGCCGAGAATGTTCTCGGCGCAGAAGAAAGACAGGCTATGGCAACCATGAAGAACCCCGTCAAGAAGGTCGCTGCCAAGAAGGCCGCACCGGCCAAGACGGCAGCACCGGCCAAGAAGGCAACTGCTGCCAAGAAGGCTGCACCTGCCAAGAAGGCTGCACCTGCCAAGAAGGCTGCACCCGCCAAGAAGGCGCCAGCAGTGACGAGGGCCGCACCGGCCAAGAAGGCCGCACCGGCCAAGAAGGCAGCACCGGCCAAGAAGGCGCCAGCGGTGACGAAGGCCGCACCGGCCAAGAAGGTCGCCCTGGCCAAGACCGCGCCAGCCAAGAAGACACCAGCCAAGAAGACGCCAGCCAAGAAGCCCGAGCCGGCGACCATAGTCCTGGCCAAGAAAAAAGGTTCTCGCGGCAGAAGCGGGATGGCCATCGTTCGCGAAGGCCCCGTCAAGTAATTTTCCTGCTGTCCGGGCCCGGCGCACAGGCCCGGCCCGTTCGTCACTTCTCGGCGGCCAGCCCGGCATGCACTTCGCATCGAATGCCGCCGATGTCGCGCTGCTGCCAGACCACGCTGCCGCCCAGCAGCTTGACGCGCTTTCGCACGCCGCCCAGGCCCAGCCCATGCGACCAGGCCTCGGGCGCCTGGCCGATGCCGTCGTCGGCCACGACGATGGCAATGCGGCCACGGTCGAAGTGCACGCTGATCTCCACCTGTGTGGCACGGGCGTGCGCGATGATGTTGTTGACCAGTTCGCGCAGCACGCGGGTCAGGCCAGACCACTGCACCACGCTGAGGGTCAGTTCGCGGTCGGCGGAAAAGCTCCAGTGCAGATCGCAGCCGGCGGCACTGAGGCGTTGGGTGAGATCGGCCTTCCACTCGGCGGCGGCATGTGACAAAGGGTGGCTTGATGCCGCCAGGCCGCGGGTAAGGGTCTTCAGATCCTGCAGCGTGTGGCGGATGTACTCCTCGATTTCTGCGTTCGGCGCCTTGTACATCAAGGTGAGCAAGCGCGCGCCGATGTCGTCGTGCAGGTCCTGGGCGATGCGATGCCGTTCTTCGGTGCGGCCATGTTCGACCGCCCGGTCAAAGGCCATGGCGCGGCGCAACTGCTCTATCAGCCGCTCGCACAGTTGCTGGTCTTCCTGGGTGAAAAGGCGCCGACCTCGTCGCGCGTAGCGCAGCACGATGGCGCCTGCTGTGCTGCTGGCCGGCTGCCCTGCCAGGCCGGGCACGGGCACCACCATGGTCGACCCGTCGGGTGCAACGCGCACCCGGGCCACACCGCGCACGGTGACGACAGCTTCGATGGGGTCGAAGATCTCGCGCAGCATCAGCGAAACCTGCTGGGCCACTTGCTCAGGCGTTTTCTCAAGTGCGCGTGCCGCGCGGTAGAGGCTGTCGAACATGCGTTCGGCACTGAGCGCGCCCGAGCCAGCCAGCTGACCGAGCATCCAGGGCCGTGCCAGCACATAAATGCCCAGCGACACGGCCAGCGCCAGCACCAGCGATACCGCCGGGTGCAATGACAGCGTCGCCAGGAACATCAGATCCAGCGAGCTTGCGACGGTACTCACGCCAGCCAGCAACATGAACTCGCGAAAGACCTGGCGTGAGCGAGACAAGAACGGTCCGAGCATCAACAACGACGCGAAGAAGCCATACCAGACCACTGAACCAATGGTGGCCACATGCATCTGGACCAGACTGTCTTGGCGGGCCATGGCCATGGCCAGGCTCAGCAGGAGCTGCGTGCCGGTACCGGCCAGTACCAGACGTTGCAGCAGGCGCGCCAATGGGCTGTGCTGCTGGTGCGGCCTGGCGCGCAAGACGAAGGCGGCGGCTAGGCCGCATGCTCGCAGCCGTTCCATCCCATAAGAAACCTTCCAAACGCTACCAAACACCACCAAAAG
>JANOAQ010000849.1:0-2639 GCA_031411195.1 Burkholderiaceae bacterium
TGCCCGATGCCTTGCTGGTACAGCGGCTTGGCCACCACGCCCAGCCACAGCAGATCCAGAAGCAGCATCACCAGGGCGGCGGCAAGGTAAGCGGCAAGGTATTTGTTCATGTCTGAAGTGTTGAAAATTCAAGAGCATGGGCCCATGACGCGGGCGCGTCTGTTGTCCACCGAACCTGGGCTGGCATTGACGCTACGGCGCTGCTGCGCCTGAACCGGCAACGTTTCACACAATCCGCATCCGGTTGCCAGCCGCAGGGCCTGCAACACCGAAGGTGCAGCCTTCAGGCGGCCGGCTTCCAATCCAGGCAAGTCTGCAACAAGGTGCGAAGCAGCGGCTGGATGCGCTGCACGCGCGCCGCGTCCAGCACCCAAGGCGGGTCTTCGGCCATGTAGGTGGACCAGCACATTTCCAGCTGCACCGCGTGCACGCCCTGCGCTGGCTGGCCATGGGTGCGGGTGATGTGGCCGCCCTTGAAGCGGCCGTCGGTGATGTGGGTGAACATGCCCTGGCCGGCCAGCACGGCCATCAGCGCACTGCGCAGGGCGGCATCGCAACTGGCGCCCGATGCGGTGCCCAAGTTCAGATCGGGCAGCTTGCCGTCGAACAGCCACGGCAGTTGTGATCGGATGCTGTGGCCATCCCAGAGCACCGCATGCCCGTGCAAGGCTTTCAGGCGCGCCAGTTCACTTCCCAGGGCGGCGTGGTAGGGCTGCCAGAAGGTCTGCAGGCGTTGCTGGATCTGCGCTTCGCCGGGCGCCTGGCCTTGGCGGTAGATCGCATCGCCGCTGAAAAAGCGCGTGGGGCACAACTCGGTGTTGTTGACGCCGGGGTACATCGGCGCGTTCCCGGGCGGGCGGTTCAGGTCGATCACGAAGCGTGAATGCACCGGCACCAGCACGCTGGCGCCCAGATCGCGGGCGAACGCGTACAGCGGTTCGTGGTGCCAGTCGGTGTCTTCGGCCTGCAGTGCGCGTGGCGTGTACAGCGCCTGCAGGTCGGCCGGGATCACCGTGCCCACGTGCGGCAGGCTCAGCAGCAGCGGGGCGGTGCCGCGGTGCAGGGTGTAGCTTGTTTCGCTCATGCAAAGGTCTCCTGGCCGGCAATGAACAGCCGCGCCTGCGGGCGTTGGCCAAAGTTGCAGGCCAGTTGGTTGGGATGGTCAATGCCCCAGGCCACGAAATCGGCGCGCTGGCCCACGGCCAGAGTGCCGCGGTCGGCCAGGCCCAGGGCGCGGGCGGCGTGCTGGGTGAAGCCACGCAGCGCTTCTTCGGGCGTCAGGCGAAACAGGGTGCAGGCCATGTTCAGCATCAGCAGCGGCGACAGCGTGGGCGAACTGCCGGGGTTGTGGTCGGTGGCGATGGCGATGGGCACGCCGGCATCGCGCAAGGCCTGTACCGGCGGCAACTGCGTTTCGCGCAAGAAGTAGTAGGCGCCTGGCAGCAGCACCGCCACCGTGCCCGCTGCGGCCATGGCCTGGATGCCGGCGGGGCTGACAAACTCCAGGTGGTCGCATGACAGCGCACCGAAGCGTGCCGCCAGTGCCGCACCGCCCTGGTCGCTGAGCTGTTCGGCATGCAGCTTGACGGGCAGGCCCAGGCGCTGCGCCGCTTCGAACACACGCTGGGTCTGGGCCGGGCTGAAGGCAATGCGCTCGCAGAAAGCATCAACTGCATCGACCAGACCTTCGACCTGCAAGGCTGGCAACCATTGGCAGACGGCGGCAATGTAGTCGTCGGCGCGGCCTTCGAATTCAGGCGGCAGGGCGTGCGCGCCCAGGGCGGTGGTGCGCACCGTGATGGGCAAGGTTCGCCCCAATTGGCGCGCCACGCGCAGGCAGCGGGCCTCATGCTCGGCCGACAGGCCGTAGCCTGATTTGACTTCGACCGTGCTCACGCCTTCGGCCATCAGCGCCCGGGCGCGGCGCTTGGCATCGGCCAACAGCTGGGCGTCGCTGGCAGCGCGGGTGGCGGCCACGGTGCTGCGGATGCCGCCGCCGGCCAGGGCGATCTGCTCGTAGCTGGCGCCTTGCAGGCGCAACTCGAACTCGCGGGCGCGGTCACCACCATAGACCAGATGGGTGTGGCAATCGACCAGGCCGGGGGTGACGATGGCGCCACCCAGGTCGACGTCGGCATCGGCTTGAATGCCGGCCGGCAGATCGTGTGCGGCGCCCACCCAGGCGATGTGCTCGCCGTCGATCAGCAGCGCACCATCGGGCAGCCAGCCCCAGGGTGTAGAACCTGCCAGGGTGGCCAAATGGGCGTGGCGGTAGAGCGTGCGTCGGGTCATGGGGTGTCCAGCGTCAGCCACCAGGCGGGCAGGGGGCCAGGGGTGGCGGGGTCAGGGCAGAGCCAAGGTGCCGCGGTGTCGTCGTCGGACCAGGCCAGGGTGTGGGGCGGCAAAGTGAGGGCCGGGCCAATACCCGTCTGCAACTGAAGGGCCACGCCGGTGTAGAGCCCGCGCCAGCGGTGTTGGCCAGCCAGCGCCTGGGTTGCCAGCACGCGGGCCATGCGGGCGGCGCCGGCACTGGCCAGGGCCATCAGGTTCAGGTCGCGGGTGGGGCCGTCGATCAGGCGGCAGCCGGGGGCATCGGCGCCGTCAAAGCCCAAGGGTGCACTGGCGGGTGTCAAGGTCAG
>JANOAQ010000850.1:0-1787 GCA_031411195.1 Burkholderiaceae bacterium
CATGCCCGGTGGCAGCGGGTCGGGCTTGCTGTAGTCGTCGATGTAGGTGTCCAGCCCGTCCATCACATTGAAGTGCGGGTCGGTGAACAGCTTCTTCAGCGCGGCGTTCTTGACCTCGGGCGAGACCTCGCGCGCCACGAAGGCCGAGTAGTCGGACTCGCGTGTCAGCAAGGCCACGTCGTCCAACGTCAGGGCAGGGGGTGGTGCAGGATCGGCTTCGGGCGGGGCCTCGGCCTGCACCGGCTCCCGCAGGGGCGGCGGAGGCAGCACCGGTGCGGGCGGATCCACGGGCAACGGCTGGCCTTCGCGCACCGCCGCCTTGCGGCGCGACCAGCGGTTGAGGAACCCCGTGTCTTCGGCCATGGTGCTCAGCGTTGATCGGGCGCCTTGAAGGACGCGGGCCGGCGGCGCTGCTTGGGCTCGGGCTTGTGGTGTTCGTCGGCAAAGGCCTGCAACCAGGCGCACAGCTCGGGTGGCAGTGGCACGTTGTCCACCCGTTCCTGCGCGTCCAGCAGCCGGCCGGCCTCGTGGTACGACAGCGTGACACGTTCCGGCCAGGCGCGCGAGGGGTCGTCTTCGCTGATGCGCCACATCACGAACCACACCGGCGCGCCGGAACTGAGGTTCAAGTAGTAACCCTCGGCCTCATCACGGTGCAGCGTCACGGCCAGGCCGGGGTGCAGGTCCAGTCGCAGCTTGCCGTCGTCGCGCAGGCTGCGTGGGCCGCTGCCGAACTGGCCTTCGTCCTGCACCACGTCCGCCACGCGAAAGCGCCAGTCCTCCCAGGCATTGGGCTGCGCCGTGCGTTCCATTTGCACGGCGACGTGGAGGGTGGGTGGCGTTTGCATAGGTGGGCTGGAAGGGCGGCGAATTCTAGGCGTCGGACGTGCCTGGAAGAGGCCGTTCGGATGCCGTCCACAGGACTTCAAGGGTAAGTTGACGGCCTGCGCGCGGCAGGCTGTCGCCAGACGCGACAACTTGTCGCAAGGCGCGAGGGTGGGCCCGTATTGAAGCGCCCAGCCGGCTGCGCCCTAATCCGGTGAGCTTATGCGGCCGGGTTCATACCTGTGGACCCCGCTTGGCCGTGACACGAAGGAGATTCGATGAGCAACAAGACCGCAGCGGTGCCGCAAACGGCGCCCCAGTTGAGTCCCAATTCCAGCCCTCTGAAGCGCCGCACGCTGTTTGCCGGCGCAGGTGCCGTGGGCGCCCTGGCCGCCACCGCAGCCGTACTGCCGCTGGTCCAGCCCGCGGCCACCGCGGTGGCCCAGGCCAAGCCGGTGGACCCGGCCGGCGGCTACCAGCTGACCGAGCACGTCGAACGCTACTACCAGACCGCCCGCGTCTGATCCCTGACCGAGGACGCACCATGCTCCTGACCCGCAAGCACAGCTCCACCACTTCTTCTGCCGGCACGGTCCCAGGCTCTTCACGCCTGGTGGCCAACCTGGCCCGCAGCATCACGCGTGCCGTGCCCACCATGGACCGCCGCGCCTTCCTGCGCCGCAGCGGCCTGGGTGTGGGCGCCGGTATTGCCGCGTCGCAGCTGACCCTGGTCAAGAAGGCCCAGGCGGCCGACCCCGCACCTTCGGCCGACGGTGCCAAGAAGGTGGAAGTGAAGCGCACCGTCTGCGGCCACTGTTCCGTGGGCTGTGCGGTGGACGCCGTGGTGGAAAACGGCGTCTGGGTGCGCCAGGAGCCGGTGTTCGACAGCCCCATGTTGTTGACCCGCAAATCCCAAAACACCGGCGCCACTTCGTCGCGCATGGTCTCCACCCTGGCCCGTG
>JANOAQ010000851.1:0-5270 GCA_031411195.1 Burkholderiaceae bacterium
GCGGCCTTCCACAGGCGCAGGGTGCTCACCCGCTCGGTGCCGTGGCCAGGCACCACATGGTCGTAGGCCTTGGCGCTGACTTCACCGGCGTGGCGCCACACCGGCACGGCCTCGGTACCGGCGATGGGCGATTCAGCCCGCTCGACCCAGCCGCCAAAGCGCACCGGGTAGTGCACGCCCGCGCGAGGAAACTCCCAGGGCGTGCCATCTTCCAGCCAGGGGTCGGGGTGCTCCACCTGGCGCCCGGCCTGGATGCTTTGCGCAAACATGCCGAACTCGTAGCGGATGCCGTAGCCGAAGCTGGGCAGCCCCACACTGGCCATGCTGTCGAGGAAGCAGGCAGCCAGCCGGCCCAGGCCACCGTTGCCCAGGGCGGCGTCGGGCTCGCGGGCACGGATGTCTTCCAGCGTGCGGGCATGGTGGCCCACGCTGCCTGCAGCCGCGCTGTCCAGGCCCAGGGCGCCCAGCGCATTGCCCAGGGTGCGGCCCATCAGGAATTCCATCGACAGGTAGTACACCCGGCGGGCCTTGGCGGAACGGTCAGCGGCGTCGCCGGCCACCCAGCGGCGCGACAACTCGGCCCGGGCCACTTGTGCGACGGCGCTCATCAGGTCGGTCGGGCTGGCGTCGGCCGGGTTCACGCCCACGGTGTAGAGCAGGTGGCGCTCGACGCGCGCGGCCAAAGAGTCAGGAACGGATGCGGGGGTGGATGCGGCGGTGGGGGAGGCGGGTGTCTGGGAGTTCATCGTGGTGTCCAGGTTGCAGGCCAAGGTGGGACGCTGGTCGCGCCCGCCATCACTGCAGGGTGGCCGCATTATTCATGCCTTGCCCTGGCAGAAACGCTGAAATCCCGTGGCACCATCCATCTTGTAACCACCTTGTTGCTGTTTTCTGGCTGTTCAAGCGACACAGTCCAGGCCGCAGCCCCTACCCATGCCACACCGCCAGCTTGCCTCCAGCTTTGATCTGCCCAAACGTGCCGTGGCCCTGGTGCTGGCGGGCGGTCGGGGCAGCCGCCTCATGCAACTGACCGACAGCCGCGCCAAGCCGGCGGTCTACTTTGGCGGCAAGTTCCGCATCGTCGATTTCGCGCTCAGCAACTGCCTGAACTCGGGCATCCGCCGCATCGGTGTGATCACCCAGTACAAGAGCCACAGCCTGTTGCGCCACCTGCAGCGCGGCTGGGCCTTCCTGAAGACCGAGATGAACGAGTTCGTCGACCTGCTGCCCGCCCAGCAGCGGGTGGACGAAGAAAGCTGGTACCGCGGCACTTCCGATGCGGTCTACCAGAACCAGGACATCCTGGCCGCCTACGGCGCCGACTACATCGTTGTGCTGGCCGGCGACCACATCTACAAGATGAACTACGCCCTGATGCTGGCCGACCACGTGGCCCACGGGCGCGACGTGACGGTGGGCTGCATCGAGGTGCCGCGCCACGAAGCCCATGCCTTCGGCGTGATGGCCATCGACGAGCAACGCGGTATCGTCGATTTCGTCGAAAAGCCGGCCGACCCGCCGCCCATGCCCGGCAAGCCCGACAAGAGCCTGGCCAGCATGGGCATCTACATCTTCAATGCGCGCTACCTCTACAAAGAGCTCGAACGCGACATTGCCGACCCCCACTCCACCCACGACTTCGGCAAGGACATCATCCCGGCGGCAGTACGCAAAGGCCACGCAGTGGCCCACCCCTTCGACATGAGTTGTGTGGGCACCAGGGTGGGCTCGGACCCCTATTGGCGCGACGTCGGCACGATCGACGCCTACTGGGACGCCAACATCGACCTGACCGCCACCGACCCCGAACTCAACCTCTACGACACCGGCTGGCCGATCTGGACCTACCAGGCCCAGTTGCCACCGGCCAAGTTCGTGCACAACCAGCCCGACCGTCGCGGCATGGCGGTGGAGTCGATGGTGTCGGGCGGCTGCATCGTCTCGGGCAGCGTGTTTCGCTCGGTACTGTTCTCCAGCGTGCGGGTGCACAGCTATGCCACCGTCAACTGGAGCGTGCTGCTGCCCGAGGTGCAGGTGGGCCGAGGTGCGCGCCTGACCAAGGTGGTGGTCGATCGGGGATGCCACATCCCCGACGGCATGGTGATCGGCGAAGACGCGGCCGAAGATACGCGGCGCTTTCATCGCAGCGAGCAGGGCGTCACGCTCGTTACCCGCGGCATGCTGCGGGCCCTAGAAAGCTGAACGGATGAAGGTTCTGCACGTCGCGGCCGAGATCTACCCGCTCGTCAAGACGGGTGGCCTGGCCGATGTAGCGGCGGCTTTGCCGCCCGCGCTGGCCGAGGCCGGTGCCGATGTGCGCCTGCTGCTGCCCGGCCTGCCGGCCATCCTGGATGCCGTGCAATCGGCGCGAGAGGTGGTCAACATCGGCGCCTGCTTCGGCGCCCTGAAAGTGCGCTTGCTGCTGGGTCGCATGCCGGGCACGCATCTGCCGGTCTACGTGATTGATGCGCCGCACCTCTACCGGCGTGGCGGCAGCCCCTACCAGGCCAGTGATGGCGCCGAGTGGCCCGACAACCTGCAGCGTTTCGCCCTGCTGGGCTGGGTGGCTGCCCACCTGGCCGCCGACGATGCCGACCCCGATTGGGTGCCCGACATCGTGCATGCCCACGATTGGCATGCCGCCATGGCCTGCGCCTACATGGCCGACCACCTGCCCACCCGGGCGGCATCGGTGTTCACCGTGCACAACCTGGCGTATCAAGGTTTGTTCGCGCACGACGACTGGGCCCTGCTGGGCCTGAGCTCACGCTACATGTCGCCCGCGGGGCTGGAGTTTCACGGCCAGCTGTCCTTCATGAAGGCCGGTCTGAAATTTGCCGACAAGGTGACAACGGTCAGCCCCAGCTACGCACGCGAAATTGGCACGCAAGAGTTCGGTTGCGGGCTCGATGGCGTCATTCGCAGCAGGGGTGCCGACGTGAGCGGCATCCTCAACGGCATCGACGGCGCGGTGTGGAGCCCGGAGCACGACGAATCCATCACCGCCCGTTACAGTGCCAACCATCTGGCCGGCAAGTTGGCGTGTCGCCAGGCGCTGCAGGCCAGCTTGGGTCTGCAAGCGGACCCCAAGGCGCTGTTACTGGCCGTCGTCAGCCGGCTCACCGCGCAGAAAGGGCTTGATCTGGTGCTGGCTGCCTTGCCGTCGCTGGTGCGTGATGGCGTGCAGTTTGCTGTGCAAGGCACGGGTGAGCCGGCCTTGGAAGCGGCCTTTCGCCTGGCTGCAAAGGCCCATCCGGGCCGCGTGGCAGTGCACATCGGCTACGACGAGCCGCGCGCCCACGGCATGATGGCCGGTGCCGACGTCATCGCCGTACCCTCGCGTTTTGAGCCCTGCGGGCTGACCCAGCTTTACGGCCTGCGCTATGGCACCTTGCCCATCGTGCGGCGGGTGGGCGGCCTGGCCGATACCGTGGCCGATGGTGATGCCGAACATCAGACCGGCTTTGCGTTTGATGCGGCCACGCCCAGTGCTTTCGAAACCTGCGTGCGCCGTGCCCAGGCGCTGCAGGCGCAACCCGGGTCCTGGCAGGCCGCCATGGGGCGTGGCATGGCACAAGACCTGTCTTGGGCCGGCCCGGCAAGTCACTACCTGGCGCTTTATGCGCAGGCCTTGCAGGCCCGCTTGGCTGGCCGGCGGCCTCGCCTGGGCTAAGACCGTGGACAGGGCCGAGCGGGCACCGGCGCGGCCGACCCGGCGGTGCCCGTTCGAAGAGAGCCCAGTTGCAAGGCAAAGGCATTGGTGAACTCGGCGCCCAGCAGCAGGATCTGCGCCGAGTAGTACACCCAGATCAACAGCGCCACCACCGACGCTGCGGCGCCAAAACCCGAGGTCAAGCCGCTGCTTTGCAGATAGGCCGCAAGGGCCAGCCGGCCCAACTGAAAGAGACCTGCGGTGACCAACGCCCCCAGCACCACGTCGCGCCAGGCGATGTGGGCGCGGGGCATCGACTTGAAGATCAGCGCAAACACCGCCACCACCAGCACTTGGCTGAGCGCGGCATTGACGGTGGCAGCCAGGCTCAACCAGCTTCCGAACGAGGGCGCCCACCATGTCTGCACGGCCGAGATGGTGGCACCCAGCACCAGCGATACGAGCAGCAGGAAGGCCAGTCCCAGGATCAGGCCAAAGGACAGCAGCCGCGCCTGCATCCAGGCCCACCAGCCCTGGATGGGCCGTCGTGGCACCTGCCAGATCGTATCGAGCGCGTCCTGCAGTTCGGCAAAGACGGTGGTTGCGCCCAGCAGCATCAGCAGGAAGCCGATCACCGTGCTCGCCCAACCACCCGCCGGCCAGGCCACGCTGCGCAGCATCTGCTCTACCGTGGCCGCGCCCGCCACCCCGAGCAAGGTGCTGAGTTGACCGGTCAGCTGGCCACGCACCGCTTCTTCACCCCATACCAGGCCGGCGACCGACACCACGATGAGCAGCAAGGGCGCCAGTGAAAACAAGGTGTAGTAGGCCAGCGCTGCACCCATGCGCGGGCAACGGTCGTCCACGAAGCCGTCTACGGTCTGCGTCAAGACCCGCCACCACGGGCGCCAGCCGATTTCAAGCAAGCGCGGCCTCTGGTGCGAATGGCGTGGCTTGAATGCCCTGGCGCTGCTTGGCAACCTCGGCCTTGCGGCGCACGCAGATCATGGGCAGCGCAGCGGAGGCAAGGATTCGCCCGGATCAAGGAAGGGCAGCAAAGCCGCAGGCGGCAACAGCGCGCCCAGGGCAATCGCGGCGATAGCCTTGACGCCCACCGCACGGCCCTCCAAGGCCACGCGCGGCGCGCCCAGCGTGCCTTCGACCCGCAAAGGTGCGCGCAGCGTCAACGGCGAGAAATCCTTGGGCCGTGTCACTGCACGCAGGGACAGGGCCTCGGTCAGCAAGCTGATCTGGCCGGTCAGTTCAATGCGGCTGTCGCGGTTGTCGATCACGGCCAGGCGCGGGCGCAGCACGCCTGACTTGAAGCGCCCCTGCAGTACGGCGCAATTGAGGGGCAGGTTGTCGTCGCCGCGCAACCACACGCCCAGGCCCTGGGCAATGTCCAGGCCCATTGCCTCGGTGACCAAGTGTGAGAGCTGCCCATTGCGCAAGGCCACGTTCAGTTCGCCGTCGAGCGAACCCAGCAACTCGGCCACACTGCGGCCACTGCCGTGCACATCGGCATTGGCCTGCAGGCGGCCACTGAGCAGGCTGGCGGGCTGGCCCTGGCCCGGCCGGCTGTGGCGCAATACAGGCAGCCAGCGGTCGACCGCCAGAC
>JANOAQ010000852.1:0-2255 GCA_031411195.1 Burkholderiaceae bacterium
GGCGATCAAGGGGCAGTTCGAAGCCAAGCTGGCGGCCTGACCCTGAACGGGCCGCAGGCCCGCAGCGAATAACATGCAGCCGCTCATGCGGCTGCAACTGTTTTCAGACCTCCACCTCGAATCCGAGACCTTCGACCCCCAGCCCGCGCAGGGGGCTGAGTTGCTCGTTCTGGCGGGCGACATCGACGCCAACTGGACTGCGCTGCAGCGCTTTGCCGGCTGGCCGGTGCCCGTCGTCATGGTGGCGGGCAACCACGAGTTCGACGGGCGTGACCTGGTGCAGGCCTGGCCGGCGCTGCGCGAACGCTGTGCCCAATTCGGCATCGACCTGATCGAGCGTGAGCACCGCATCTTCACCAGCGCCGCCGGCGAGCGGGTGCGCTTTGTCGGCACCGTGCGCTGGTCGGACTTTGAACTGTTCGGCCCCGCCGGACGTGAGCGCGCCATGCGCGCCGCTGGCTACTTTCTCAAGCTGATGGGATCGCAGCGTGCCGGCGAGCCCATCACGCCCGAGGTGATGCGCGACGAAGCCCTGGCCTGCCGCGCCTGGCTGGCGACCGAACTGCGCCGCCCCAACCCCGGCGCGCAGGCCGAGGGTGGCTGGCAGCACACCGTCGTGGTCACGCACTTTGCGCCCAGCCTGCGCAGCGCCGACCCGCGCTTTGGCCAGCAGCCGGGCACGGCCAGCTTCTGCAATGCCGACGACGACCTGATCGCGCTGGCCGACCTGTGGCTGCACGGCCACCTGCACTGCCGCCACGATTACCTGGTCGAGCGACCGGGGCAACCGCCCACCCGCGTGGTCAGCCAGGCCATGGGCCTGATCCGCAAGGGCGAAGCCGAGGGGTTTGAACCGCTCAAGACCATCCTCGTCGCGCCCCGCCCGGCTTGACTTCCAGCAAGCCCCGGGCGGACCGTGGTGCGAAACTGTGCAGCACCGGACCATTCCCTCATCAGGAGACCCCCATGAAAATCCTCGTGCCCGTTGATGGCAGCGCCTTCACCAAGCGCATGTTGGCCTACTTGGCTGCACATGACGAATGGCTGGGCTCAGCCCACAACTACACCCTGCTGCATGTGGCGCCGGCCGTACCGCCGCGTGCGGCCGCCGTGCTCGACAAGGCCGTGCTGCAGGCCCACTACGCCGAAGAAAGCGACAAGGTCTTCAAGCCGATCAAGACCTTCTTCGCCAGGCAGAAGCTCTCGGCCGAATTCGTCGCGAAGGCCGGCGCGGCGGCCGACGTGATCGCCAGCGTGGCCACCAAGGGCGATTTCGACTTGCTGATGATGGGCTCGCACGGCCACGGCTTGCTGGGCAACCTGGTGATGGGTTCGGTGACCAACAAGGTGATGGCCAACTGCCAGACGCCCGTGCTGATCATCCGCTGAGCGGGCTCAGAGCTTGAGCGCAGGCTGTGGTCTGCAGCCTCAGGGCCGCGAGGCCAGCCCGTCAAAGCAGGTCAGCATCACCCAATCGACGATCTGTGCGTCGCTGTGGCTGCCACCGGCCTTCAAGAAGCCCACCACCGGATCGCAGGCGCGCGCGAACACCGTGTAGAGCACCGCCTCCGGCGGCAGGCTGGGGTTGATGGCACCGTCGGCCTGGGCTTGAACAATCCAGGCGCCCAGTTCATCGCTGAGCTTCATCAGCCCGTCCATGTAGCCCTTGTGGGCGATCAGGGCGTTGCGCAAGAACGAATTTTCGGCCGGCAGCGTCGGCATCTCGCCGGCCAACTGGGTCTGCAGCGTCCAGCGGGTGATGGCGCGCAGCTTGGCCACCGCGCTGGCACCGGGCAAGGCCTCTTGCGCGGCCACCTGCTCCAAGGCCAGGTCCATCATCTGCACCATGGCCGCAGCGGCCAGGGCTTCTTTCGACGCAAAGTGCTTGTAGAGGCTGGCCTTGGCGATGCCCACTTCTGCCGCAACTTCGTCAACCGTCATCAAGTCGTAGCCTTTTTCGGCCAGCAGGCGCTTGACGGTGCTGACGATGGCGTCTTCACGCGCCAGATGGACTTTTTGACGGAAGCTGAGGCGAGTCACCGGCGCATTGTAGGCGGCGGGTGCAAATACAGACTGATCAGGTCAAGCGGCGACCTGGCAGTGTGTCGCGGACTCAGCCGCCGCCGGGCCGCCCCAAGGCGGCTGAGCGCCCCCTTGGGGGGCAGGAGCGAAGCGCCGTGGGGGCAAGCTCTCAGCCCATCACCTTGGCGCGCAGGCGGCGCATGCCGCGCAGCCAGCGCTCGTAGTCTTGCGCC
>JANOAQ010000853.1:0-3518 GCA_031411195.1 Burkholderiaceae bacterium
CGCCTGACCTGGTGCTGATGGACATCCAGATGCCCGGCATCGACGGGCTGGACCTGACCCGCCGCCTCAAAGCCGACCCGGCCACCCGGGCCATCGTGGTGGTGGCCTTCACCGCCTATGCGATGAAGGGCGACGAAGCGCGCTTGCGCCGCGCCGGTTGCGACGGTTACCTGGCCAAACCGATCAATGTGGCGCTGTTTGCCGACCAGGTGCGTGCGCTGCTGGCGGGCGGCGTGCAATTGCCTGCCTGAGCGCGTCCATGCCGGCCGGGCAGAATACCGGCCGCATGACAAGACACAGATCCTTGATGGCTTGGTGGGGCACGGGGCTGCTGGGGCGCGGCCTGGCCGCCGCAGGGTTGCTTGCAGCGGCCTGCACGTCGGCCCTGGCCCAGACCCAGGCACAGATCCAGACCCAGGCGCAGGCCCCGGAGCCACAGGCCATTCAGGCCCGCCCGCTGCTGGCCGCAGAGCGCTTGGTGCTGGACGGCCGCCTCACCCACCCCGCCTGGCAACGGGCACCGGCCCACAGCCAGTTTGTCGAGAAGTTTCCGAACACCGGCGCCGTGCCACGTCAGCCAACCCGGGTGCGGGTGCTGTTTGACGCGCAGGCGCTGTACGTGGGGGTAGAGGCACTGGACGACGCGCCCGACCAGATCCGCGCACCCTGGGTGCGCCACGATGGCGTGAACCGCACGCAGGACTTCGTGGTGGTCTACATCGACGCCATCGGCAGCCGGCAATCGGCACAGTTCTTCCGGGTCAACGCGGCGGGCAGCCTGGCCGACGGCATGCACACGGCGGCCGACGACAGCGAAGATTTTTCGCCCGACTTCGACTTCGACGCGGCCACTGCACGCACCGCCGAAGGTTGGACGGCGGTGTTTCGAATCCCTTTTTCGTCGCTGCGCTTTGCGGCCGACCCGGCCGGCGGCGGCGCCCAGCCCTGGCGCATTTTGGTGGGGCGCCGATTGCCGCGTGCGCAGTTCACCCTGGTCACCTCGGTGCTGATCCCGCGTGAGGCCCCCGCCTTCATCGCCACCATGCAGGCGTTGCAGGGCGTGCAGTTGCCCGAGCGCCACCAGTTCTTCACCATGCGGCCCAGCCTGACGGCGCGCAGTCAGCGCGATCGCCCAGCCAGTGGCCCGGCCCTGAACAAGCACACGCTGGACGCATCGCTCGACCTGAAGTGGCGCCCGCTGCACGAACTGGTGGTCGATGCGACGCTCAACCCTGATTTTTCGCAGGTGGCGCTGGACGTGCCGCAACTGGCCGGGAACACCCGCTTTGCGCTGTCCTTCCCCGAGACGCGGCCGTTCTTCTTTGAATCGAGCGACCTGCTGCGCTCGCCCACCGAGGCCATCTACACCCGCAGCTTCACCCAGCCTCGGGGCGGATTGCGTGCCACCTGGCGCGGCGCCCGGATTGCCGGCAGCGCTTTCACCATCGACGACCGGGGCGGCGGCCATGTGCTGCTGCCCGGCGCCTACGGCACCGACGTGGCCGAGCAACCGGCCTCGCGGGCCCTGGTTGCGCGGCTGCGTGGCGACGCCGGTGACCTGCAGTGGGGCGCGCTGGCCGCCCAGCGCGTGTATGCCGATGCGCGTGGCCGCAACGCCGTGGCCGGGCCGGATGTGAATTGGCAGATCGACAGCGCCTGGCGCCTGCGCGCGCAGTGGTTGCAATCGCACACCACCGCCCAGCCATCGGCAGGTGAACTGCGCGCCGGCAGCGCCACCCAAGGCCAGCGGGCGATGGCCAGGCTGGTCTACCAGGGCGACCGCCGCGAGGCCGAAGTCAGCGCCGATGTGGTGGACGCGGGCTTTCGCGACGACACCGGTTTTGTGGCCCAGGCCGGCGTGCGCAGCCTGCAGGGCCGGCTGGGCGCTGGGTGGGCAGCGGTGGGTCCGTTCAACGAGCTGTGGCTCAACCTGGAAGGCCAGCAGGTGCGTGACCGCGCCCGTGGCGAACTCGTCTCGCAGGGCCTGAGCCCGGGCCTGTGGTTGTCCGGCGCGCACAACCTGGAGGCCTATGCCTACCTGCATGGCCTGTGGCCGGGCACGGCAGCCGTGCGGCCCGTGGCCGGCGCCGCATTGCTGCAGCAGCGCTACCTGCGCGGCATGCTGGTCGTCTCGCCGGGTGCCTGGGTGCCGCTGCTCACGGCCGAACTGCAATGGGGCCGGCTTGCCGATGTCAGCGCTCAGCAGGTGCGGCCCGGCGGCAGGGCCAACCTGACCATCAATACCCGGCTGCTGCCGCAACTGGAGCTGGAGCCTGGCATGGGCTACGCCTGGTTGGACCAGGATGGCCAGCGGGTCTACGCCGAATCGGCACACCAGTTGTTGGCGCGTTGGCACTTCAATGCCCGTCAGACGCTGCGCGCCATCGTGCAGTACACGGCGCTCAACCGCCAGGGCGAAGCGGCGCGCGGCGGCTTTGCGGCAGTGGCGGCCCAGCAATCGGCGGGCACCACCGGCTCGCTCACCTGGGCCTGGCGGCAGTCGGCGGGCACCGTGCTGTACGTGGGCGCGGCGCGCAGCCGGCAGGGCACCCAGGCCATCAGCCGCGCCAACGAGGCCTTCGTCAAGCTGCAGGTGGATGTGGACGAACTGCGCAATCAATGGTGAGCCGGCGCCCGTTCGGCCTGGCTGTCAGGCTGGTGGGGGTTAGGCATGGCACAGTGCCGGCTTCAACCACGCCCGAGGAGACAGCGATGATGAAGTCCGGCATTGACCAGCAAGCCCTGATCGACATGTTCGCCAGCGCCAGCGCGCAACAGACCGCGCAACTGCGCGGCGCCGTCTTCAACGCCACCCTGGGTGCGTTGCAGGGCCGCGAGCTGAGCCTGAAGAACATCCGCAGCGTGCTGGGCACGGTGACCCAGGCCGCCAGTGCCGGCGCCGCCAAGAACCCCATGGGCACCATGGACGCCGAAGCTTTGCTCGACAACGCCGTCTCGGGCATGGACGACGCGCTGCTCAAGGCCGTCGACGCCAACCGGGTGGCCCTGCAGCAGTTTGTCGACAAGGGCGTTGACCTGCGCGAGACGCAGCTCAAGAAAGCCCTGGCCGACATGGACAAGTTCGAAGACGCCTTGCTGGGCACCTTGAAGAAGGCTGCCGGCTCGGTCGGCGACCCGATGGCCGGCCCCTGGGCCAGCGTGCTGGAGAAGCTCAATATCAGCGGTACGCAAACGGGCCTGAAGGCCAGCGGCGCCACCGAGCAACTGAGCGCCCAGATGGCCCAGATGCATACCGCCATGCGCGAAACCCGCGCCGCCAGCCTGCGCGCAGCGCAAACCCTGGCCGAGAGCTACACCGCCCTGGTGTCGGGTGTGCTGATCGGCATGGCCGATGCGGTGCGCCAAGGCACGCCGGCCAAGAAAGCCAAGAAGTAAGGCGGCGCCCGGCGCCTCCCACTTTGGGGGGCGCCCACCGTCCCGCCTTCGGTGGGATCGCGGTGCGCGCGGTGGCTGGCTACGCTGACGGACATCCGCAGCCAGGAGCCCGCCATGCCCCG
>JANOAQ010000854.1:0-3230 GCA_031411195.1 Burkholderiaceae bacterium
CGGCTGCGGTCTTCAGCGCCCGTGCCGAAGATGGCGGGGTCGAACAAATGCTCGGACGTGAAGCGGCTCAGGCCCGGATGCACGAAGTCCGCGAGTGCGCGCCCGTCCAGATAGCGATGCACCCCAATGACGTCGGGGTGCGTGTGCAGCCCCGAATCCAGTGCCGCACTGTGCTGCGCCAGACCGGGGCGCACCGGCTCGGCGTTGATTGGCGGGTCGAGCAGGAAACCGTCGATGCTGGGCTGCTGGCCGCTCCAGTGGTCGGTGACGACAAACCGCAGCCTGGCCGAGGCCACGGCACCGCGCGGACGCTCGAACTCCAGGCAGGCGGGCAACTTCAGCTCGGCCTGTGCGGTGGCGGGCAGCTGGCTGCTGGGGCTGATCTGGCCGGCCACGCGGCAACGCAGGCGCTCACGCGTGCCGTCGCTGTACACCACGTCGATCGCGGGCGCGCCTCGGCTGGCTGCCACCGTGCCGCCGATGCTGCGCGCCGTGTTGCGCGCCACCAGCAGCAGGGCCAGCCAGCGGTCGCGGGTTTGTACGTGCTGCACCAGGCGGCTCACATCGCTGAAGTAGTGGCTGACGCCATCGGGCCCCAGCGGCTCGGCCACCGGCACTGAAAACCAGGGGGCCGGGCCATGCCGCAGGCCGGTGGCATCCAGCCAGTCGCCTCCCGGGCGCGACCAGGGCCAGCCGGTGTGCGCGTCCACATGGTTGTGGGTCGGGCCGAACTGGTCCCACAGCATCGGCCGGCCACCGGCCACCCGGCTGGCCAGCTCACGCGCGGGCACACCCTGCAGCAGATGGCGCTGGGCGGTGCGATAGCGCGGTGCGAGCGGGTGCTGCTTCAGCGCGGCATCGGCCAGGTGGGCCGGCACCAGCGGCGGCGCGGTGGGTGGCGTGGGCAACAAGCCCAGGGCCCAATCGGGCACATGGCGCGCCGCCCAGGGCGGCAGCCCGGCCGGCCCGTCCTGGCAGGCGCTCAGCAGGCCCGCCGTGCCGGCGGCGGCCAACGCCAGCAGGTGGCGCCGGTTGGGTGTTGTCGACAGTGCAGCTGCATCGCCGCCGTGGTCACCGTTGACAGCCGTATCGAGGGGGGCGCCGGTGGCCATGCGGTGCTGGGGCGATGGCCGCCCCTGCTCAGGCGAGCAGGCGGAAGTTGGGCCGGTGGTGGCGCAGCCAATGCTCCAGCATTAGCAAGATCCACACCATCGTGCCGTAGTAGTGCGGGTGCTCGGGCAGGCGCTGCTCCAGCAACTGCCGCACGAAGGCCGGGTTGACGATGCCGCGCTGGGCCAGGCTGTTCAGGCCGTCTTCTGACAGCTTCTTCAGCCCGGCATGGCCCACCATCCACACGCCGAAGGGCAGGCCGAAGCCCTGTTTTTTCTTGGTGAGGATCTCGTCGGGCAAAAAGCCGCGCAGCGCTTCTTTGAAGAACCAGCGCAGCTGCATGCCCTTGAGCTTGTACTCGGTGGGCAGGCGCATCGAAAAATCGACCAAGGCGTCGTCGAGCATCGGAAAACCCACGCCCACGCCGGCCAATGTCGTGGTGCCCACCACCTTGGGCAGGTCGCACTCGGCCAGGGTGTAGCGCCAGTCAAAGGCCAGGTAGCGGTTCAGGTCATCGGCGCATTGCGCCTGGGCCCACACATCGCGTTGCTGCTGCAGCACGCCGGCTTCGTTCACACGGGCGCGCATGGCCGGCGTCAGCACCTCGGCATAACCCAGGCGGCCCAGCAGGTTGAAGGCCTGGGCGCGGTCGGGCAGGGGCGTGTTGGCCTGGCGGATGTAGCCGCTGCCCTTCTTCAGGCCCGGCGTGCGGCCCACCCAGCCCATGCCGAAAATCGGCTCCAGCAGGCCCTTGCGCAGCACGCCCGGCACCTGCTGGTAAATGCCGAACAGGCGCTGCGTGGCGTAGCGTGAATTGCCGCCGAACAGCTCGTCACCGCCGTCACCGGCCAGCATGCGGCTGACGCCGTCAGCCTGTGCAAACTGCGCGCAGTGGAAGGATGGCAGGGCCGATGAATTGCCGAAGGGCTGGTCGTAGGCCGCTGCCACCTGGGGGATGTCGCGCACCAGGTCTTCGGGCGTGATGTAGATCTCGTGGTGGGCGCAGCCGAACTTCTTCGCCGCGATGCGGGCATAGGCCATCTCGTCGTAACCGTCGGCCTCGAAGCCGATGGAATAACAAGTCACGGGCTGGCCCGCCACGGCGGCGGCCATGCCGACCACGGTGGAACTGTCGGTGCCGCCGCTCAAGAAGCAAGCCGGTTTGCTGCCATCGAGCTGGCGGGCCACCGCCGCCTGCATCAGTGGCTTGAACTCGTCTTGCCACTGCTGGAACGACCGGCCTGATTCGGGCTGAAACCTGGGCACCCAATAAGGCGCCACTGTCAGCTGGCCGTCCTTGAACACGGCGTAGTGGCCCGGCGGCAGCCGGTGCACGCCGGCAAAGGCCGTGCGCGGCGACGGGATGATGTGGAAGTAGAGGTAGTCGAACAGGGCCTGGAGATCGAGGTCGTCGCTGGCGTCGGCCAGTTCATCGGCGCGGCTGGCAACGCGGATCTGGCCTGCGTCGATGCGGTAGCACAAGGTGCGAACGGCAAAGCGGTCGACGGCCATGAAGACGCTGCCGTCGGGGCGGGTGAGCGCCACGGCGAAGTCGCCTTGCACCCGCGCAGGCGCGCCGGCGGGGCCATGTTGGTCAAGCAAGTTGCCCCACAGTGGCATCTGTTCTTCGACAGCAACCAACTGACCGTTTTGCCTAGAACTGCCCAGGCATAGACTGAATTTTTGCGATGTCATCGGATTCGGTTGGGCGCCGGCCTGTCAAGGTAGTAGGCGTGGCAACGCCGGCCGTTGAATCATTGGAGGGTTGCCGGCGCTGCAGAGGCGGCGGGCACTGGCACCGGTGGGACTGCTGGCACCGATGGGACTGCTGGCATTGAAGGCGCCGCGGGCGGCGGCAGCGACCGCATGAACTTCTCCGGGTCGCCACCCAGGCGCTTGTACTGTTCTCGCAACGGTGCTTGATTTGCCGCTACACGCAGGCCGTCTTCAAGCGTCTTCTTTGCGCCATTGGGGTTCCTGAAAGCCTGTTGTGCCCGGGCAAGATGGCTGTACGGTAGCCAATAGTCAGGCTTCTGCCTAATCGCCGCTTGGTAGGCATCGTACGCAAGCCCAAACTGGTTCAGTTCGATGTGCACGTCGCCCAGCCGGGTGAACACATC
>JANOAQ010000855.1:0-3324 GCA_031411195.1 Burkholderiaceae bacterium
AGCGCGACTTTAGCGAAGCAGAGGCGACAACGAATCAGATTGATAAGGCAGGAATGAGATATTTGTGGTACGTTCTCTGGCCAGCACTCTTTGGATGGGCAATGTGAGTTGATGAGAGACACAATTGTGCGTTTGTCTGACAAAAAGACAAAGTTATTCTTTGTTTCATCATCAGCACCGGTCGTGGTACAGCTGGATCATCTCGTCTCTTGCGAGTGGAGTGTATGGATTTGGCTTCTTGATGATGTGGCCGCAAATCTTTGTGAATTATTCGCTGAAAAGCGTCGCGCATCTCCCTTGGAGAGCACTGACGTGAGACGAAAGAAGAGGAAGAAAAAGAAATATGGGGTTTGTTTTTCACAACCACAAAAAAAAAGGTACAAGATTTTTTCAACGTTCGTTGATGATTTGTTTGCTTGGTTGATTGCTGCCCCAACGATGCACAAACTGGCGACTCTTCGCGATGAACAGCGTCCGCCGAAACACTCGCACCCACAATGAGACTGCAGCCACGGCGCACCAAGTAGTCGTGGAAACCCCAGCCGACAGATGACAAATTGTCGCGGTGACGAATTCCGCATCTGCCGCGCTGCTGTCGTGCAAGGGTCGTGCAAGGTGACCTCTGAATGCATTCAGCCCGCCGAACGTGTGACGCGCGCAGCACCCTCGGCCATGGACGCCAGCTTGGCATAGACGATGTCTTCGTCCACTGCACCAAAACCAGCAAAGGTGCCAAAGCCGCAATCGCTTCCGGCGATGACGCGGTCGAGGCCGACGATGTCGGCGAAGCGCTGCAAACGCTGCGCGACCAGCTCGGGGTGTTCGATGAAGTTCGTGGTGGTGTCCAGTACGCCAGGGATCAGGACTTTGCTGTCGGGAATCAGGTGGCGCATGTCGCGGATGGTGGCCCATTCATGGCCATGCCGAGGGTTGGCGGTTTCGAACAGCAGGCCTTGCGGTTTGGCCTTCAGAACCGTCGGCAAGATGGTGGCCAGTGGCACGTCCTTGTGGTGCGGGCCTTCGTAGTTGCCCCAGCAAACGTGCATGCGCACCCGATCAGCCGGAATGGCCACCAGTGCGAAATTCAGCGCTTCGATGTGCTGTTCGATGCGCCTGAGGTACGCGGCCTCGTCCAGGTCCTTGTACATCATGTGCCGGCCAAGCCCCAGGTCTGGCGAGTCGATCTGCAGGATCAAACCCGCATCGACGATGGCGTGGTACTCGTGCCGCAGCGCGTGCGCCAGGGCCTCGAGGTAGGCATCGTCGCTGGCGTAGTGCTGGTTGGGCTGGAACAGCGCCACCACACCGGGCGACGCTGCGTTCATGAACATTTGCGCCGCGCCATGCCGCGCGGCAGCGGCTTTCAGGTGGGCGATGTCCTTGTTCAGGGGCTCCAGCGTCTTCACGGCAATCGGCCCCACGCAACACGGCCGGCGGTAGGTGGGAGTGCCGCCGCTGCTGCGCAGCCGGTCCATGAAGCCGGGGTAGTCGGTCAGGTCGGCGGGCGTGCGGCGCGGGCTGTCGCCGTCAAAGCCGGTGTAGCGGTCCTTGATGTAGGTGGCGTAGCTGATCTTGCTCATCTCGCCGTCGCTGACGATGTCCACCCCCGCCGCCACCTGCCGGGCCACGCCAGCGTCGATGGCGGCGGCCATGATGGCGTCGAAGGTGTCTTCATCTACCGGCTCGCCCTTTTCGCGGGCGAAGATCTGGTCAGCCACCGCCTGGCTGCGCGGCAGGCTGCCGACGTGCGTGGTCAGGATGCGGGGCTTGCTCATCTTTTGCTCCGCCTTCACAGGAACTTGTAGCCCACCTTCACGCCGAAGGTGCGCGGGGAGGCCGCACTGTTCTGCATGGTGCTGCCACCGCCCCACACAAACCGGTTGATGACCAGGGTGTTGGTGGCGTTGTCAACGAAGGCTTGCACGTTCAGCGCATCGTTGACCTTCCAGTTCAGCTTCAGGTCGGTCTTGGTGTAGGCGCCTTGCTTTTCGGCTTCGACGTTGTAGATCTGGCCGTAGTAGCCGCTGTTGAAGTTGACGACGACCATGGGGGTGATGCTGCCCATGCTGCCCAGACCCAAGGTGTAGGCGGCCGAGACCGAACCCGAGCGGTCTGCGGCATAGGGGATCTTGTTGCCCGTCAGGTCGCAACCAAAGGCCTGGGGAATGCCGCCCACCCCCGTGCCGCTGATCAGTCCGCACTTGTAGCCTGGTGCAAACACGCGCGTCTGCCCAGCCGGCGCAATCGTCACGCCATTGACCACCGTGGCCGCCGTTCCCGGGGTGTCGATCAACTGGGTGATGGCAATCGGCCCAGGCGCATCGGGGAAGCTGGTGTATTTGGCGTCCAACACCGACAGCGTGGCACCCAGCGTGAAGTTGCGTGACACACGCCATTCGCTTTCCAGCTCGACACCACTGGCCTTGGACTTGGCAGCGTTGAACAGCAGCGACGCCGTGGTCAGTCCCACCGGCACCTGGCGCTGCTCTTGCTGGTCTTGGTAGCGGTTGATGAAGGCCGCCGCATTGAGCTGCAAGGTGTTGTTCAGGAAGCGGTTCTTCGAGCCGATTTCAAACGCCGCCACTTCCTGGGGGTTGAAGGTTCGGGTGGCCTCGGTGATCAGTGCTGTCTGGCTGCCGTTGAAGCCGCCCGAGCTGAAGCCCGTGCTGTAGCTGATATAGAGCAGCTGGCTCTTGTTCAGGCTGTATTCGCCGGCCAGGCGGCCGGTGGTCTTCTTGAACTCCACCGGGGTGTAGGTGGCACCGAAGAAGGTGTTGTTGCCCACACCGCCGCAGTTGGCGCCCGGGATCACCGCGCCGGCCGGGAAGCCGCCCACCGCAGCGCCGCAATTGGTGACGCCAGCACTGCCAAACGCCGAATCCGGGGCAACCACGCTATCCAGTGAAGTGAAAAATGGGTCAGGTTGGGTCAGATCAGGGTTGACGGGCGTGCCTGCGTTGCGGTTGGCGAACTTGTACGTTTTCTTGTCTATGGTGTGGCGCACGCCGGCCGTGAACTTCATCGCGTCGGTGGCGGCAAAGCTCAGCTGCGCGTAGGCCGCATTGGATTCCGTTTCCGCGACCGCCGTGGTGACGAAACCATTGCCGGTGCTGCGGCGAACGACCTGGAACGCATCCACGTTGTTGGTCTTGTCTTTGAAATAGTAGAGGCCTGCCACGTAGCCAAACGGGCCTTTACCCTCAGACAAGATTTGAAACTCTTGCGAAAAGCTCTTATTTTTGGTGCGCTCTTGGCTGACGGCGATCGCTTCGCGGGAAAAGTCTTGGTCGACCGTGCGCATCACCGAGAAGTCAGAGCCACCGG
>JANOAQ010000856.1:0-2710 GCA_031411195.1 Burkholderiaceae bacterium
GCCGGTGGCTCGTGGAACTACCTGGGCAAGACCTACGGCGTGCTGTCCGCGCCCTTTGGCGGCAACGGCCAGAACGGCAAGGTGGCGCTGATGAACTTGAGCGGCACCTCGATCGCCGCCCCGGCGGTGGCGGGCGCCGCAGCCCTGCTGCTGCAGGCCAACCCGGGCCTGACGCCGCCGCTGATCAAGGCCATCCTGCAATACACCGCCCAGCCGCTGCCCAGGCACAACCTGCTGGAGCAGGGCGCGGGCCTGCTCAACCTGAGCGGCGCGGTGGCCTTGGCCAAGGTGCTGCGCAGCGACATCAACAGCGCGGTGGCATCGGGCAGCCTGACGGCCGGTAGCCCGCTGCTGGCCAGTGGTGCCAGCATGCCGGCGCAAAGCTCCACCATCAACGGTGCCAGCTTCAACTGGTCGCGCATCGCTTTTGTCGGTGGCAACAGCGTGGTCAGCGGCTCGGCGCTGTTTACCAAGCACCAGTCGATCTGGGACCCCCGCATCACCTGGGCCGGCAAGCAGGCGCGCAAGCGCAGCGTCGTTTATTGGTCGGGCTCGGGCATCACCGCCAACACCTGGGCCAAGAGCTTCACCGACGGCGTGGCGCCAAACCAGTCGCTGCTCACCGCCGGGGTGGTGAATGCCAGCCCGCTGGTCGGCGTCAGCTCCTCGATCGGCAAGACCGGGGTCTTCATCCCCAGCAGCACGCTGTCGGGCTGGTTGACCAGCGGCAGCGGCAACACCTTTAGCCAGGGTGTGGTGCTCAGCGAAGGCGTGGTGCTGAGCGAAGGCGTGGTGCTGAGTGAAGGTGTGGTGCTGAGCGAGGGCGTGGTGCTCAGCGAAGGCGTGGTGTTGAGTGAAGGCGCGGTGCTCAGCGAGAGCGTGGTGCTGGGCGAGCCCTGAGCGCGTGAACGCTTTGAACAGCACTCTTTCAATAGAACCTCTGGATCTCAAGACATGAAAACCCACTCGAAACTCATCACACCGCTGGCATGCTTGCGCCGCAACGGCGCCGCCCTGCTGGCAGCGCTGGCGCTGCTGGTGTCCAACCTGGGGATCAAGACCGCCCAGGCCGAGACATCCGCTGGCGACCGGTCGCATCGGATCGCGCACGACCTGGCTGCCGAGGCCAACCGCGGTGGCCAGCCCAGGGCCAAGTGGGCGCGCGACCTGAACGGCGTGCGCTACCTGCAGGCCATCGTCGTCAGCAACTCGACCGACCCCGAGCTGTCCGAACTGCGCAGGTTCGTGCTGCGCCACGGCGGCTCGGTGCTGGTGCGCCACCGTGGCATCAACGCGCTGACGGTGATGGTCAAGGCCAGCACCCTGCAGGCGCTGGCGAAGCACAAGGATGTGCTCAGCGTGTCGCCCAACCGCAGCACCGCGCGCACGGCCAGCACGCTGGAGGCGGTCACCGGCGCGGCAACGACTTCGTGGTCCGGCAATGTGCGCAACTTCAGCACCAAGACCAACTACCACGGCTACGACGGCACGGGCATCGGCATCGCGGTGCTCGACT
The DNA here is from genome assembly GCA_031411195.1 of Burkholderiaceae bacterium. Lineage (GTDB taxonomy): Bacteria > Pseudomonadota > Gammaproteobacteria > Burkholderiales > Burkholderiaceae_C > Pseudaquabacterium. The sequence goes on from JANOAQ010000856.1 coordinate 1,517, forward strand.
CGGGCGTGATGAAGGCGCACGACGCATTCCTGTCCGGCAAGGGTCTGGTGCGGGTGAAGAAGAACGTCAACATGCTGAACAATGCGCAGGGCCTGTGGGCCGCGGGTCTGGACGGCACGGTGCTTTCGCCACAGCCTGGCAGCGCCGCGTCGATCGCCTACGAAGCCGCGGTCAATGCCAGCGCGTCGTTGACGCAAGACCCGTACGGCCACGGCACGCATGTGGCCTCGGTGGCGGCAGGCCGCGCCAGGTACTACGAGCCAACCACGCCCGACACCACCGGCATCGCGCCTGGCGCCGACATCTACGACGTGCGGGTGCTCGACAACCAGGGCGTGGGCACGACCAGCGACGTGCTCGAGGCGATCCAGTGGGTGATCTACCACGCCAGGGAATACAACATCCGCGTGATGAACCTGAGTCTGGCCGCTGACTCGACCGAAAGCTGGCAGACCGATCCGCTGTGCCTGGCGGTGCGCAACGCCGCGGCGGCTGGCATCACCGTGGTGGTGGCCGCCGGCAATTTTGGCCAATCCATCGCCGGCCAGGAGGTCTACGGCGCGGTCAGCTCACCGGGCCACGACCCGTCGGTGATCACCGTGGGCGCGGTCAACTTCAAGGACACCGTGCAGCGCAGTGACGACGTGGTCAACAACTTCAGCGCGCGCGGCCCGACCCGTGCTTCGCGGCTCGATGCCAGCGGCCAGCGGGTGATCGACAACCTGCTCAAGCCCGACCTGGTGGCGCCGGGCAACAAGATCGTCAGCGCAGCGGCAACGCAGGCGTCCAGCGGCAGCCCGACCTGGAACTACCTGGCCGGCACCTACGCTGCCAACCTGGTGACGCCGCTGGGTTTGACGCAGACTTACCCCGAGGCCCAGATGCTGCTGAGCGGCACCTCGGTGGCCGCGCCGGTGGTGGCCGGCACGGTGGCGCTGATGCTGCAGGCCAACCCGGGCCTGACGCCGCCACTGATCAAGGCGATGCTGCAGTACTCGGCCCAGCCGCTGCCTGGCGCCAACCTGCTGCAGCAGGGCGCGGGTTACCTGAACGTGCCGGGCGCGGTGGCGCTCGCCACGGCCATGCGCACCGACATCGGCCCGGCCATCGAAGCCGGCACGTTGGCCACCGGCGCCGGCTTGCTGGCCAGCGGCAAGGCGATGCCCAGCACCAGCTCGACGATCAACGGCCAGG
>JANOAQ010000857.1:0-2640 GCA_031411195.1 Burkholderiaceae bacterium
CGCGGTAGAAGGTGTTGGCCATGCCGGGCAGCTTGATCTCGCCGTGCAGCGGTTTGTCGCTGACACACAGCAGGGTGCCGTAGGGCACGCGGAAGCGGAAGCCGTTGGCGGCGATGGTGGCGCTTTCCATGTCGAGCGCAACGGCGCGGCTCTGGCTGAAACGGCGTTCTGGTCCCGCGTTCGGCAGCAGCTCCCAGTTGCGGTTGTCGGTGCTGGCCACCGTGCCAGTGCGCAGGATCTTCTTCAGCTCATAACCGCTGAGCTGGGTGACATCGGCCACCGCTTGTTCCAGCGCCAGCTGCACTTCGGCCAGCGCGGGGATGGGCACCCACAGCGGCAGTTCTTCGTCGAGCACATGGTCTTCACGCACATAGCCGTGGGCCAGCACGTAGTCGCCCAGCTCCTGCGTATTGCGCAGGCCCGCGCAGTGGCCCAGCATCAGCCAGGCATGCGGGCGCAGCACGGCGATGTGGTCGGAGATGTTCTTGGCATTGGCCGGACCCACGCCGATGTTGACCATGGTGATGCCCGAGCCATCGGCGCGCACCAGGTGGTAGGCCGGCATCTGCGGCAGGCGTGGCAGCGGCGCGCCGAAGGCGTCTTCGGGCTGGGCAGGTTGGCCGGTGCGGCGGGTGACCACATTGCCCGGCTCGACGAAAGCCACGTAATCGTCGCTCTCGGCCGCGTGCTTGGGCCAGTTGCCCAGCAAGCCGCCCTGGCCGGGGGGCTTGCCCATCATCTCGTGGCCCAGGCGCACGAATTCGTCGATGTAGAACTGGTAGTTGGTGAAGAGCACGAAGTTCTGAAAGTGCTCGGGCGAGGTGCCGGTGTAGTGGCGCATGCGCTGCAGCGAATAGTCGACCCGCGGCGCGGTGAACAAGGCCAGCGGCTGCGGATCGCGCGGGCCCGGCTCGTAGGTGCCGTTGGCGATGCCGTCGTCCATGGCGGCCAGGTCGGGCAGGTCGAACACATCGCGCATCAGCATGCGGCGGTCGGCGCTCATGGTGCCTTCCACATGGTCGTGCTGGCTGAAGCTGAAGTGGATGGGGATGGGCTGGCGGCTCATGCCCACTTCAAGCGTGCCACCGTGGTTGCGCAGCAGCAGCGTGAATTGCTCGCGGTAGTAGTTGGCGAACAGATCGGGCCGGGTCAGCGTGGTTTCATAGGTGCCGGGGCCCGAGACGAAACCGTAGCTCAGGCGGCTGTCGGCCCGCGCCACGGTATCGGTGCGCACCCGCACAAAGGGGTAGCAGGCGCGGACGCGGCCGGTGGGCGTGGTGCCAGCGACAAAGTCTTGCAGGGTCTGCCGCAAGTGGGCGATGCCCGACTCGTAGATGGTGCTGGCATGGGCCAGCGCGGCCTCGGCGCTGGTGAAGCTTTGGGTGACGATGAGGGTGGGTGTTGTCATGGCCGATTGTCGCGGAGCTGTGTGACGCTTGCCATCGGGGCGAACGCATAGGCCGTGCCAGGGTTGCAGTCAGCCCCGTTAAAGTGGCGGCCAATACAAGGCACAGGGAGTGTCATGACCACGCCTGAAATCTTGGCCCGGGCAGAAATCGACAGGCGGCTGTGCCAAGCCGGCTGGCTGGTGCAGGACAAGCGCAGTTTCAACCCAGCGGCTGGGCGCGGCTTGGCTGTGCGTGAACTTTCCACCGATGCAGGCCCGGCCGACTACGTGCTGATGGTTGACCGGGTGCCGGTAGGCGTGATCGAGGCCAAACGCGACGAAGAGGGCGAGCGCATCACCGCCCATGAAGCCCAGACCGAGCGTTATGCCAACGCCACGCTGAAGTGGAAGAAGGACGGGCGACCGCTTCGGTTTCTCTTTGAGGCTACCGGCCAGATCACCCGATTCACCGATGGCCAAGACCCGCTGCCACGCTCGCGCGAGGTCTTTCACTTCTTCCGCCCCGAGCAACTGGCCGATTGGCTGGCTCAGCCCACGACACTGCGCACCAGACTGGCCGCCGGCTTGCCGGCGCTGCCTGCCCAAGATTTGCGCGAGTGCCAGGTCAGTGCAGTCAACGGCCTGGAGCGCTCGTTGGCGCAGAACCGTCCGCGTGCGCTGGTGCACATGGCCACCGGCGCCGGCAAAACCTTCACCGCCATCACGGCGGTCTATCGCCTGCTCAAGTTTGCCGGTGCCAAGCGGGTGCTCTTCCTGGTGGACACGCGCAACCTGGGCAAGCAGGCGCACCAGGAGTTCATGGCCTACCAGCCAGCCGACGACGCCCGCAAGTTCACCGAGCTGTACGGTGTGCAGCGCCTGGCAGGACCGGCGATCGACCCACACGCCCAGGTGGTGATCAGCACCATCCAGCGCATGTACTCGGTGCTGTCGGGCGAGCCCATCGACGAATCGGCCGAGGACACCTCGCTCAACGAGGTGCAGCAGGCCGCGGCCCAGGCCAAGCTGGTGCGCTACAACGCTGCATTGCCCATCGAGCACTTTGATTTCATCGTCATCGACGAGTGCCACCGCAGCATCTACAACCTGTGGAAGCAGGTGCTGGACTACTTCGACGCCTTTCTGGTCGGCCTGACCGCTACGCCCGACAAGCGCACCTTCGGCTTCTTCAACGAGAACATCGTGGCCGAATATGGCTACGAGCAGTCCGTGGCCGATGGCGTCAACGTGGG
>JANOAQ010000858.1:0-1914 GCA_031411195.1 Burkholderiaceae bacterium
CGTAGATCATGTAGCCGTGGTTGCGGCTCATGTAGGCGGTGGTCCAGATCGGGTCGAGCACAGCCAGGTTGGAGTGCGGCACCACGCGCAGCACGTTGTTCTGCGCCAGCGCGGGCAGCGCGGTGGTCAGGGTGGCGGCCACAACAGCGGCACTGGTCACCAGGCGGACGAGGGGTTTCATTGGCGAGATCATTGGCACGAGGCTCCAAACATGCGCAGAAAGGGGCTGACGCTAACCCGGGAATGGCCTTCAACGCTAACCGAATTCGGCAAGCGACCCCATCGGGGTTTCCTGCGAGCAAGAGGCGCGCCAGGCTGGTTCAGCGCGGTCAGCGCAGCCTATTCAGCGGTCAATCGGCCAAAGCGGGCGACGGATGTGCCTGTAAGGCAACTGCTGCAGGTCGGCCGTGACCGAACCCGGTGCACTGACGTAGTGGATCTGCACCGCCAAGGGCGCAAATGCCGCCCGAAAGTGCTGCGACGACTTCACCACCACCAGGCGCTTGGCCGGCAGATCACAAGCGATGCCGGTGAACAGGTCGGTGCCCATGGCTTGGCTGCGGCGGCTGATCAGGACCACCTCGGTGCCGCCGACCGCCACCAGGGCACTGTCGCCCAGTGATTGCCGGGTTCCGGCCAGCCCGGCCATGGGCAGCTTGCGCACCAGGGCCTTGACAGTGACCTCGGCGTCCAGCGGCGCGCCCGACATCGGCCCCACCTTGCCGCCGATGCGCAGCGGCAGGCGGGCACCCACGCCGGCGTCGAAGGCGATGGCGACGGCCTGCGGATCCCACAGCGGGCCCAGGGCCGCGTTGGTGATGCCGCGTTCGACCAGGCGGCGAAGGATGAAGGTGCTGTCGCCGGCCGCCCCGCCGCCAGGGTTGTCGGCGCTGTCGGCCAGCACCACCAGGCCGGGGGGCGCGGCCAAGGCGGCGTCGATGGCCTCGTCAATGCCCATCCAGGGGGTGTCGAGCTGCTCGCGCAGGGCGACCAGTTCATCGGCCAGGCGGCGCGCCAGGGCATCGCCCTCGGCTTGGCGCCCGTCGGTGTAGACCAGCACCCGGGTGCCCATGTCGGCCACGTCGCCCCACGGAAAACCATGGGTCAGGCTGATCGACAGCACGCCGCCGGGCCCTTCCAGCGCCTGCAGTCGCTGCACAAAGCCTTGCGCCGGCTCACGGGTGGTGTGGATGATGGCCACCATGCCGCAATCGGCCACCGACGCCACTGGCCGGCGCCGGTGCACCACCTGGGCGGCGCACAGGTCCACCAGCTCGAAGGCGCGCTCCAGCACATCGGTGTGCGGGTACTGCTTGAAGGCGATCAGCAGGTCGGTCTGCGACACCATGGCCTCGCTCAGGTGGTGGTGCGGGTCGAGCTCGGCACCCACCACCACATCCGGCCCCACGATGGCACGAACCCGGGTGAGCAGATCGCCTTCGCAATCGGCGTAGCCATCGGCCACCATGGCGCCGTGCAGGCCCAGCAGCACCATCTGCACCGGCAGGGCGGCCTGCAGATCGGCCAGCAGTTCATCGCGCAGGGTTTCATAGGCCAGGCGCGTGGTGATGCCACTGGGCTGGGCCATGGCCACCAGGCCTTCGATCAAGGTCCAGCCGCGAACGGGTGCGCGCTGGCGCGCCGCCCAAAGCGGGCCGGCGAAGAAGGTCATCTGGCCGGGATGCCGGCCCGCAGGGAAGTAGCCCTCCTGTTGAAACGAGGCCAGGCCCGTGGGCATGGGGGCAAAAGTATTGGTTTCGGTGGCCAGGGCGGCTGTGAAGACACGCATGGTGGGAGGTCTTCCTTCGTGGTTGCGGGCAAGCCCGATCTTGCACCGGGCAGACCACCGCCAGGCCATCGCCACCCCACCCGTATAGAATCGCGCTTTACCACCAGAGCATTCCTGCGGCCCCC
>JANOAQ010000859.1:0-2071 GCA_031411195.1 Burkholderiaceae bacterium
CGCCGCGAACACGACGATCTCGTCGGGCCGCGCCGCCGGGTTGGCGATCGCCGCCTCGAAGCCCTTCAGGTTCGGCGTCAGCACCGAGTAGCGCACGCCGGGCGGGCGCGCTGGGTCGGCGGTCACTCCGGCCATCACCGCGGCCGCATCGGCCATCTGCGGCACCCACTTGGGGCTGACGTAGCTGGTGACCTCGATCTCGCGCAAGCCGGCGGCCTGCAGGCGGTGCACCAATTCAATCTTGTGCGCCGTGTCGACCGGCTGCTTTTCGTTCTGCAGGCCGTCACGCGGGCCCACTTCTACCAAAGTGACGTTGGAAGGGATCATGGGGCTACCTTTGCGTTGGCGCAATTATCGGGGCCAGCCGTGGATCGGCCATCAGCATGGGGATGGCGCCTGCGGTCCTGTAGCGCACAATCGTGGTCGGGACGCCAATCATCGGGTTCGGCGCGCAGTCGATGGGAGAAATCATGGCACCGACCATGAACCGTCTGCAGTTGGCCCGCCGCATTCACCAGTTGCTGATGCGCGAGATCGGGCATGAAATCGAACTTGAACGCCTGCTGGCCGATCCGCGCTATGCGCGCGACGTGCTGCTGGTGTGCGATGCCGTGCCCGGCGGGGAGCTGGCCCCGCTGGCCGACTTGTTCCGCGAGGCCACCCCGCTGCCTGCGGGCGCGGCGCGCTCGCCAGGCCACGCCCCCCAGCCCAATGAGTGGGCGCGCGACACCTCCGGCTTTGGCGTCACCCAGCCTCCCACGGTGGCCAAACCCCCGGCCGCGCCGGACGCCGAGCGCCGCCGCGGCTGGATGCAGCGCTGGCGCGATTCGGCCTGACAGACACCCACCCGCATTGATCAGGCATCGGCCAAACGCAGCAACTCGCCTCCTTCGGCCACCTGGTCACCCACGGCATAGAGCAGTTCGGCCACCACGCCCTTGCGCGGTGCGTGCAGGGTGTGTTCCATCTTCATGGCCTCCATCACGGCCACGCTCTGGCCGGCTTCGACCGCGTCGCCCACCTGGGCCAGGAATGCGCTCACCTTGCCAGGCATGGGCGCGGTCAGGCGCCCGCCTTCGGCCGCGCCTTCGCCGGCATGGGCGATGGCGTCGATCTGGCGCAGCACGGCCGCGTGCTCGGGCGCAAACACCGCCACCCGCTCGCCGTGGGCGTACACCGTCAGGTGAAGGCGCTGCTCGCCCAGGGTCACGTCGTGGCGGCCCTCGGCCAGCGGGCGCGTGCTGATAGGCCAGCGTTGGTTGCCGATCTGCAGCTCGAAGCGGGCGTCTTCGGCCGTGCTGTGCGGGCGGGCCAGCGCCACCGCGTGCACAGCGCCGGCATGCTCGATGTCGAAGTGGCGGCGCGCGCCACCGCTGATGCGCCAGCCGTTGCGGGCCGACCAGGGGTCGGCATCCCCTTGCGTGGTGGCCGCCTCGGCCGCCAGGGTGTGGGCCACCACGCCGGCGGCGGCCAGTTCCAGCGGCAGTGGCGGTTGGTCGAGCAGCACCGCGCGCTCGCGCTCGATCAGCGCGGTATCCAGGTCCGCCGTGGCAAAGCTGTTGCAGGCCACCACCCGGCGCAGGAAGGCCACGTTGGTGTTCAGCCCGACGATGTGGGTGGCCGCCAGCGCCGCGTCCAGCCGTGCCAGGGCCTGGGCACGGGTGTCGCCGTGCACGATGAGCTTGGCGATCATCGAGTCGTAGTAGGGCGTGATGGCGTCGCCTTCGCCCACGCCGGCATCCACCCGCACCGCGTTGGTGGAAGTCGCGCGCTCGAACGTCACATGCGCCGGCCAGCGCAGCACGTCCATGCGGCCGGTGGCCGGCAAAAAGCCGCCGTCGGGGTTCTCGGCGCAGATGCGGGCCTCGATGGCGTGGCCGGTGATGGTGAGCTGGTCTTGCCGCAACGGCAGGGGCTGGCCGGCGGCCACGCGCAGTTGCCACTCCACCAGGTCGAGCCCGGTGATGGCTTCGGTCACCGGATGCTCCACCTGCAGGCGGGTGTTCATTTCCATGAAGTAAAAGCGCAGGTCGCCGTCGTCCACCTCTTCGGCGATGAACTCCACCGTGCC
>JANOAQ010000860.1:0-5733 GCA_031411195.1 Burkholderiaceae bacterium
CCCCCTCCCCCCCCCCCGCCCCCCCCCCCCCCCCTTCCTTTCCCCAATCACCCCCCCCGCCCCCCGCCCTGCGGCCGGCGCGTCGGCCCCCCCCCCCGCGGCCGCCCCGCCGCCGGCGGGCCCCACGTCCCGGCTCGGCCACCTGGCCGAGAACGTGATGCACTTCGCCCGCGTGCTGCGCACGGCCGGCATGCCTGTGGGCAGCGACCGGGTGCACACGGCGCTGGCGGCGCTGCAGGTGGCGGGGCTGGAAAGCAAGCGCGATTTCCACGCCGTGCTCAGCGCCTGCCTGATCGACCGCATCGAGCACCGCGAGCTGTTCGACCAGGCCTTTGTGCTGTTCTGGCGCGACCCCGACCTGATGGGCCGCATGCGCGCCCTGCTGTTGCCCAAGGTCAACCTCAAGGAAGGCGCCCAGCCGCCCCCGCCCGAGAACCGCCGCCTGGGCGATGCGCTGTTTCCGCACCAGCCCGACCGCCCGCCCCAGCAGCCTGAGCAGGACGAGGTCGAGATCCACGCCGAGCTCACCTGGAACGACCGCGAAGTGCTGCGCCAAGCCGACTTCGACACCATGAGCGCCGATGAATGGCGCGAAGCCCAGCGTCTGTTGGCGCAGATGATGCTGATCTTCGAGCCCTTGCCGACCCGACGCACCCGCCGCGCCAACCGCCCCGGCGTGGCCGATTGGCGCGCCACCCTGGCCGCCATGGCCCGGCACGGCGGTGAGCTGTGGAACCTGCGCTGGCGCGCCCCGCGCGACAAGCCCGCGCCCCTGCTGGTGCTGGCCGACATCTCGGGCTCGATGAGCCGCTACTCGCGCATGCTGCTGCACTTTGCCCACGCGCTGGGCCATGCGGGTTTGCGGGGCGGTACGCCGGTTGAAAGCTTCGTATTCGGCACCCGCCTGACCCGCACCACGCGCCTGCTGAAAAACCGCGACCCCGACATCGCCGTGGCCCAGGTGGTGCGCAGCGTGGCTGATTGGTCGGGCGGCACCCGCATCACCACCAGCCTGCATGAGTTCAACCAGCGCTGGGCGCGCCGTGTGCTGAGTGGCCGCACCACCGTGCTCTTGATCAGCGACGGGCTGGAGCATGGCGATACGAAACAACTGGCCTTCGAGATGGAACGCCTGCACAAGCGCTGCCGGCGCCTGGTGTGGCTCAACCCACTGCTGCGGTTCGAAAAGTTCGAACCGCGCGCCGCCGGCATCAAGGCCATGCTGCCGCACTGCGACCGCTTCTTGCCGGCGCACAACCTGCAAAGCCTGGCCGACCTGGTGGGCGTGCTGTCGTCACCCGAGACAAGCGTGCGTCGGCCACCGCCCCACCACTGACCAACCTTCGGACCTTCATGGAACTGACCAACCAACAAACCCTGCCCGTCGGCCAGGCCCAGGCCTGGGAAGCCCTCAACGACATCGGCCTGCTGCAAAGCGCCATCCCCGGCTGCGACGGCATCACGCCCACCGGTGAACACCAGTACGAGGTGCTGTTGACGGCCGCCATCGGCCCGGTGAAGGCCAAGTTCAAGGGCAAGCTGAAATTGGAAAACCTGCAGCCGCCCACCAGCTACACCCTGCGCTTCGATGGCCAGGGCGGCGCGGCCGGCCACGGCAAAGGCCATGCCGATATCCGCCTAGAAAGCACGGGCCCTCGCACAACGGTTCTGCACTACACCGCGCACGCCACGGTGGGCGGCAAGATCGCGCAGATCGGCTCGCGCCTGGTCGACATGGCCGCGCAAAAAATGGCCAACGACTTCTTCGCCGCCTTCAACACCAAGCTGCAAGAGCGCTACCAGGTGGCACCCGAGCCCGCGGTGGCCGCGGCGGCACCGGCGCGGCAGGCGCTGCTGGCGAGCATCGCGGCCTGGTTCAAGAAGCTGTTGGGCGGCTGAGCGCTTCGTGCCGGCGATTGAAGCAAGCGAGCGCCGCGGATCCGGCTTTGCCGGGCCGCTGGGGCTGCCCCCCTGGGGGGGAGCGCCGCAGGCGCTTCGGGGGGGGGCGTGAAAACCCGTGGCGTTCACCTTCAATACACGTTCGAGCCCGAAGGCCAACGTGGCGCAGCGCTGCACAACCCCCTGTTCGACCTGCTGTCGGCGGTGCACGACCATGGCTCCATCCAGCACGCGGCCAAAAGCCTGGGCGCCAGCTACCGCCACATCTGGGGTGCCCTCAAACGCTGGGAAGAGACCCTCGGTGAGCCCCTCGTCACCTGGGCCCAGGGCCAGCCCGCGCGCCTGACACCCTTTGCCGACCGCCTGCTGTGGGCTGAAAAGCGCGCCCGCACGCGACTCACGCCGCACATCGAAGCGCTGCGTGCCGAGCTGGCGCGCGTGCTGGTCGACGCGCTCGACGGCAGCCAGCACGTGCTCACCATCTTTGCCAGCCACGACCTGGCCCTGCCGCGCCTGCGTGATCTGGCCAGCAGCGCGCATGGCCTGCACATCGAGCTGCGCTTTGCAGGCAGCGTGGACGCGCTGGCCGCGCTGGCCCAGGGCCGCTGTCTGGTGGCGGGTTTCCACGTGCCGGCGCTGCCGGGCGGATCACCGCAGTTTGCGGCGGCGATGAAGCCATTGCTCAAACCTGGCGTGCACAAGCTCATTGGCTGCGTGCGCCGCACCCAGGGCCTGATGGTGCGCGCCGACAACCCGCACCGCCTGCGTGGCCTGCCCGATCTGGCCGGGGCCAACGGCCGCGAGGCACGTTTCATCAACCGCCAGAGCGGCTCGGGCACGCGCCTGTTGATGGACCACCTGCTGGCCGAGCAGGCCATCGACCCGGCCGATGTGCGCGGCTACGACGGCCCCACCGAAGACAGCCACCTGGCCGTGGCCGCCGCCGTGGCCAGCGGCCTGGGCGATGTGGGCCCGGGCATCGAGGCGGCGGCGCGGCAGTTCGGCCTGCACTTCATCCCGCTGATCGCCGAAGAGTACTTTCTGGTCTGCCTGAAAGACGCGCTCGAACACCCCGCCGTGCTCAAGCTGCGCGCTACGCTCGAAGGCACTGCCTGGCCCGACGCCCTGGCCAGCCTGCCCGGCTATGCGCCCGAGCGCAGCGGCCAGGTGCTGTCGCTGACCCAGGCGCTGCCGTGGTGGCATTTCCGCGTCGCCAAGAAACCCGCGGCCAAACCCGCTGATACCAACACCCCATGAGCACAGACACCATGTCCCTTGAAACCATCGAGATCCACCCGGCCGTTGCGCCGCGCGCCACCCTCATCGTGCTGCATGGCCTGGGAGCCGACGGCACCGACTTTTTGCCCATGTGCGATGCCTTCAACCTGGCTGCAGTGGGGCCCTTGCGCTACGTGATGCCGCGCGCGACGGTGCGCCCGGTCTCGATCAACGGCGGCCAGCCCATGCGGGCCTGGTACGACATCCTGGGCACCGACCTGCAGCGACGTGAAGACGAAGCCGGTCTGCGTGCATCGGTGGCCCAGGTGCATGCGCTGATCGACCGCGAAGTCGCCCGGGGCGTGCCGGCCCAGCGCATCGTGCTGGCCGGCTTTTCACAAGGCTGCGCCATCACCCTGATGGCGGGGCTGCGCGCACCGCACCGCCTGGCCGGGCTGGCCGGTTTGTCGGGCTACCTGCCGATGGCCGCCAGCACGGCGGCCGAACGCAGCGCGGCCATGCAGGGCGCGCCTGTCTTCCTGGCGCATGGCCGTAACGACGGCATGGTGACGATGGCGCGTGGCCGGGCGGGCTTCGATGCGCTGACCGCCCTGGGCCACACGCCCGAGTGGCACGACTACCCGATGGAGCACTCGGTCTGCATGGACGAGGTGAGCGACCTCAACCGCTGGTTGCTGAAGGTGCTGGCCTGAGGGCCTGAGCGCGCCCCACCGTTGGCATCGCGCCCAGTGCCTCATTCGCCATCCCAGAAATCGACCTCGCGGCCGTTGCGCACCACCAGCCTGAAGGGCTGCTTGGGGCTTGCGGGCGTGGGCCCGGGCCGGTCGTCGAAGAAGGCGGTCTTGCCGCTGTCGGGGTACTCGCAGGTGTCGGGCATCAACGCGCTGCTGACCGCCAGGTAGCGCAGCGGCTCGGCGCCGGTATTGGTGATGGCGTGGGCCGTTTCCGGCCCGCCGGCCGGGCAGCCCACCACATCGCCCGGACGCAGTGCATGGCGCTGTCCGCCCAGGCGCAATTCACCCTGGCCCGACAGCATCACGAACATCTCGTCGTTGCGCCAGTGGCTGTGGTACGCGAAGGCCTGTTTGCCCGGTGGCACTTCGACGAGGCTGCAGCCCAGGTGCGACAGCCCCAGGGCAGCGCCCACGAAGGCGCGGTGCATCTCGATGCGCCGGGCCGTGGCGCCGGTGGGCAGGTACTCGGCCGGGCGCGGCTGCAGGGGCAGATCGGCCAAGTGGACGACAGGTGCGCGCATGGTGTTCCTCAAGGGCGGAAGACCGCCGATGGTAGACGCCGCCCGCGCCGCGCCTGATCGGCGATGATGGCGGCCACGTGCCGCTCTCATCGCCTGCCATGCCCTTGAACCTTTCGCGCCGCCACTCTCTTGCCTGGCTGGCCGCCACCGGCGCACCCGCATGGGCGGCCACCAAGCCCAAGCCGGCCGCAGCGCCTTCGGTGGCTGCTTCGCGCCCGGCCTTCTTATCGCTCAACCTGCCACCGCGCCCGCTGCGCCAGCGCAAGCTGACCAATGGCCTGCAGGTGGTGAGCCTGCCCACCCAGGGTGGCGCCACCGTCAGCGTGCAGGTGTGGTACCGGGTGGGGGGCAAGGACGACCCGGCTGGCCGCTCGGGCTTTGCGCACCTCTTCGAGCACATGATGTTCAAGAAGACGCGCCACATGCCCAGCGAAATGTTCGACCGCCTGACCGAGGATGTGGGTGGCCAGAACAACGCCTTCACCGCCGAAGACATGACCGGCTACCAGAACGAGGTGCCGTCCAACCACCTGGAGCGCCTGCTCTGGGCCGAGGCCGAGCGCATGGCCCATCTGCAGGTCGACCAGGCCAGCTTCGACAGCGAGCGCAAGGTGGTGATCGAAGAGCTTCGCGAACGGGTGCTGGCCGACCCGTATGGCCGCCTGTTCAACGCCCTGTCGCAGCAGGCGTTCGAGCGCCACCCCTACCAGCGTCCGGTGATCGGCAGCGAGGCGGATCTCAACGCCGCCACGCTGGACGACGTCAAGCGCTTTCACACCACCTACTACCGGCCCGACAACGCGCTGTTGATCGTGGTGGGTGATTTCGACACCGCTCAGCTTGATGGTTGGGTCGACCGTTACTTCGGCCGCCTGGTCACGCCCTCAGCGGCCATCCCGCGTGTGACCGAGCGTGAACCGGCCCGCGCGCAAGATGCCCGCGTCACCATCAAGGCGCCCAATGTGCCGCTGCCTGCCGTGGCCCTGGTGTGGAAGGGACCATCCGCATCGCATGCCGACGCGCCCGCGCTGGAGATGGCCCAGGCCCTGCTCTCGGCCGGTGAGTCGTCGCGCCTGAACGAGGCCCTGGTCTACACCGCGCAGGCCGCGCAGGCGGCGGGCTTTGCCGCCGAGCTGTTCGCCGATGCGGGCCTGCTGGCGGCCTATGCCATCGCCGCCAGTGGGCAGGATTTGCGCAGCCTGGAGACTGCGCTGCTTGCCCAGATCGCCAACCTGGCGCGCGGCCGGGTGGGCTTCTACGAACTCGACAAGGTGCGCACCCAGTTGCTCACTTCGGCGGTGTTGGCGCGCCAGACGCCGCAGGGCCAGGCCGATGCCATC
>JANOAQ010000861.1:0-13722 GCA_031411195.1 Burkholderiaceae bacterium
GCCGCAGGTGCCGACCTTCGGTGAACAGGGTGTGCCGGGCATCGTGGGCTCGACGTGGCTGGCGGTGATGGCACCCAAGGGTACGCTACCCGAGGCTGTGTCCGCCCTCAATCGAGAGATCACGCGCGCGCTGGCAGCACCCGACCTGCGGCGCAGCTGGGCCGCCCTCGGCACCACAGTGGTCGCTGGGCCACCTGAGCTGTTGGCCGAGCGCATCCGCGCCGAGTTGCCGCGCTGGAAGGCTGTCATCGATCATGCCGGCATCCGTCCCGAGTAGCCGCCAAAGGAGCCCATGATGTCTGCGTTCCAACCTGTATTGGCCAACCTGCGCCTGGGGGAGGTCGTGCTCGCCACCAGCCGGTACGACACCATGACCGCGTGGTACCGGCAATTGCTTGACATCGAGCCGTCACTCGAACATGCGACCGACGCACAGGCCCCGCAGGGCGGACCGCCCAGGCCGACGCGCATGTGCTTTTTCCGGCTGCACATCGAACCACCCTATCAGGACGTGGTGGCGATCTTCGAGATGCCAGGCACCCGCGCCGCGCCCAGCGGTGACCCGGGCCTCCACCACATGCAGTTGCGCTGCGCCTCCTTATCGGACTTGGGCGAACGCTATCGACGCCTGCACGCGCTGGGTGTTGTGCCCTATCGGTCGATGGACCACGGCCCGAGCACAAGTCTGTACTACCGCGACCCGGACCAGAACGCGGTGGAAGTCGCGGCCAGCAACTTTGCGACCGTGGAGCAGTTTCAGGCTTGCCTAGCCTCGGACGAGTTCAAGCGCAACCCTGCGGGCATAGGCATCGACCCGCAGGCCTTGCCAGTTCGCCGATCGTGATGAAAGTAGACACCGGCCGATTCCCTGCCGCGCGACCGTCAGAGGCGCAAGGCCGGTGCGGCCACTGATCTGAAGCGCTGGGTGGCATGCTTACCGCAGTATTACTGCTCTTGCTGCCTGCGGTGTTGGCCATGTTGGTCTACCGCCTGACTCATCTGCCACGCGACCCGTGCACCTGTCAGGCCAGGATCAATTCGCGTCGCAAGCTGTTGTGCGGGCTCGTCTTCGGCGTAGCGTACAGCGCCTTGGCAGCCCAGACGGGCCTGATTCTGTTCACTGCGGCCCGCGCTGCGTGGGCACTACCGAAAACGATGGACGAGATTTTCGCTGCCGCTTCCGTCGCGGCGGTCTATCCGCTGGTCTATCTCGGCTTTGAGTGGATTCTGTATTACAGCGTGAAGATGGCGGAGCGAAAGTGAGCTCGCTTGGCGCATCACGCTCGGCTATCAGATTGACCCGCCTGACAGCCCCAGTGAGGCAACTTCAATGAACACCCTCGAAGCGATCCACGGCAGGCGTTCGATCCGCGCCTACCGCAACAGTTCGGTGGAGAGGGCGGTGCTCGAGCAAGTGGTCTGGGCGGCAGCGCAGGCCCCTACGCCGCCGGCCAGTGGCGAGAAACCCTGGGCTTTCTGCATCTTCGAGGGCATCGATGCAATCGATGACCTCGGTGTACGCGCCAAGCAGTATGCGCGCGACCATCAGCCCGCCGATCGCCCCAGGGCCTGGGTCGACCGGCCCGAGTTTCGGGTCTTCTGGGGCGCGCCGGCATTGCTGCTGATCTGCGCGCGCAGCGGCAATCCGGAGACGCCGAACGACTGCTGCCGTGCCGGCCAGAACGCGATGCTCGCCGCCTGCCACCTCGGTATCGGCTCGTGCTGGGTCGGCGCGCCAATGCCCTGGCTGCGCAGCGCGGGTGTTGCCGAAGCCCTAGGAGTGCCCGCGGGCTTCGAACCCCAGGTGGCCATCGTGCTGGGCCATGCGGCCAAGTCGCCGCCGGGCCACAAGGGGCCCTTGCCGGCCATCGAATGGTGCATCGCCGCCGGTGCGCGCTTGCCGTGATTCGCTCGCGACGGTCGCTTTCTTGCTAGGCATGGCAACTGCCTTGCCAGCGAACCCTCAGCCCGGCCCGCCGGCCGCAGAAAGCGGGTTCGTGATGTCGTCGGGCCGGCACATCAGTCGTTGCATCAACTCGTCGCGCAGACCGCGGGCGGCCGGGTCGTCGAATTGATTCACACATTCGTGCGGATCCTCGTGCAGGTCGTAGAGCTCGCCGGCGCCCGATCCGAATTCCAGCGTCAGTTTGGCGTCGCGTGTGCGAACGCCGCGCAGATCCAGCGCCACACCGCAGCGCGACGGACCCAGTCGCCATTCGGTGTAGGCGTGTCCGCGCAAGCCATCGCGACCGGTGACGCCTTCGACCAGTGGCCGCAGCGATTGGCTGTGAACTGCAGCGGGCACCGGTACGCCAGCATAGTTGCCCATTGTGGCAGCCAAGTCGATCGTCGACGCCGGGTCGTCCACGATCCTGGCCGCCGGCACACTTGGCCCGCGCAGGATCAAGCCGACCCGCAACAGCCCTTCATAGAACATCGGCCCCTTCAGCACAAGGCCATGGTCACCGAGCCAATCGCCGTGATCAGACGTGTAGATCACCAGCGTGTCGTTTGCCATTCCCTCGTCCTGGAGTGCCGGCAGCACCCGGCCCGCGTTGTAGTCGCCGTCAGGCTCTGAGGGTTAAGCTCGAGATCAGTTGTATTTCTGCTATGGGTCGGCAGCGCCGGCTCAGATCGAACTACCAACATTCCGGGTGGATCCGATGGCGATCTACGCGACCAAGCGGGTAGGCGGCCGCTTTGGAGCGTGGTCGCGTTGGAGCGGCCGTTGACCTATGGCGGCTGTACTCTGAAACCGGTCATCTACGTGGCGACTTTCTGGGCAATCGGATGACCGGAAGTGGCCGGGACCGGGTCGAGAGATGCGTCAGTCCAGGGCCGGCTGATCGCCACATTGCTGACGTTCGAGTAGGGCGAGCAAAACAAGCGCCAGGGGGTTGTGACGCGCCCGACAGCCCTGCCTTCGCGATGCCCGCCGCCGTCGTCCATCGGAGGAAGATGCAACGGCGCATGGCGGTGCAGAGCTTCCTCATTTGCCTTCAAGCGCCGCCAGCAAGATGGGGGACTAGAGGGGGACCGACCGTATGACTTGCCGCCTCGACACCAGGTTCTCCGTGGCAGTCAAATTCACCCAGAGGTAATGGGCCATCATAGGCGTGTGGCCTGCCAGGTCGATATTCTTCGCGGTGGGTGGTGAATTGTCTTTTTGCATCAATGGCTAGGCTGCATGTCGCGGCGATCTCAAAGAAGTCGCCCGTCTGGTACTGCGGAATTATCGTGGGGGAGGCATCTGCCGAAGGCTCGATCAGAGAAGTTGTTTATTGACAGTCGTTTGCGACTGCCCGCGGCCATTGGATCAACGGATCGCGCTGTCAGCTACATCCCGAACGGCCATTGCAGGGGCAAGGAGCGATGGCGGTGCGCGATCTGGCGCTGCGGGTCGGGCGCGATGTCAAGTGCGTGCATGAAGATGTGCAGGTGCTGACCGAACTGGGTTTGGTCGAACGCGATGCTGCGGGTGGCGTGCTGTGTCCGTTTGCCGACGTGCCCATCGACATGCATGTCCATCATGAATGCGTCGCGGCATGAACCGGCATCCGGGCTCGGCTGCGTAGAGGCGCCAAGCCGCTCTTCGTTTGTGCTGGCACTTGGCAATGTAGGAGCAGCCAGCGAGGCTCGGTGAAGATCAGCAAGCTGTCGTAAACCGGTCGCGCAAGCATCCAGAGTTGAGCACTGGGATACGACCCGAAAGTGACTTCCGCTGTCCTGATCTTGTCGCCGCGAAACTGCCGGTGGATTCGCGAGCGCAACCTTTGGAATCCCGGCAGTGGATGGCGCATGTCGGTAGGCAACTCCAGCGGGCACCGGACGGCGCACCTTTTCGCTGCGAACACCACAACCTGGAGTAGGCGACCACTTGCCTGCAGGTGCAGCTGCAGGCGACCCGCTTCATCGCACACCCCGAACTCAACACGGGCGCCGAGTTACTGCGCATCATCAATGTCGAGTTCGACGCATTCGTCAAGTGCGGAAGCCTGCCGCACGGCCAGCTGGGACTGCGCTGCGGCGATGGCGGGCACAGCAAGCCGCTCGCACTCAGTGCATGCGCTCGGCTATAGTGCCGCGAGTTGGTGCTCGCAAAGGCTTTCTTGCCGATGCAGTTCAACGGGAATCAGGAGAGAGGGAGCCGCATGAACGGCGACCTCTCAACCTGAGCTGCCCCCGCAACGGTAAGCGGACGAGAGCCTCTGGTTCTCAGCCTGTGTACACAACCCACTGGGCGCATTGCGCGCCTGGGAAGGGAACACAGACAGTCTCCGCCAGCCCGGATACCGGCCAACAAGGTGGCACGCTGCGCAAGCGGCGTGCCGTGAGGTGTGTGCCTGCGGGGAAGCTGGCGCGCACGACCACCTTGGCGCTTACGTCCATGTTTCATCCAGCTTCCAGGCCCGTCCGGGCCCTTTCCTCCGTGCGTCTTCGTCCCGCGGCCGGCGCTGCTCTGGCCGCCTGCCTGACCGCGTTCTGCTTCAGCCCTATCGTCTCGGCGCAAACGTCCGGCGTGCCCAGCGAACGTCGTTTTGATACCGTGGTCGTCACGGGCACACGGACCCCCACCCGCATCGACCAGAACCTGGCCGAGGTCAGCGTCATCGATCGCGCGCAGATCGAACAGGCCGGCGGCCGCACACTGACCGAGTTGCTTGGCCAGCAAAGCGGTGTGCAGTTCTCGTCCAACGGCGGTGCAGGGAAGTCGAGCTCTGTTTACCTTCGCGGTCTGGAGGCGCGCCACACCCTGCTGCTGATCGATGGCGTGCGCTACGGCTCGGCCACCTTGGGCACGCCAGCGTGGGAAAACATCCCGCTGGACAGCATCGAGCGCATCGAAATCGTGCGCGGGCCGCTCTCCGGCCTGTATGGCAGCGACGCTGTGGGTGGTGTGATCCAGATCTTCACCCGCCAGGGCGTACCGGGTCTGCGGCCTCAGGCCTCGGTCAGTGGTGGTACGCACCGCAGCGAACAGTTGTCGGGCGGCCTGCAATTCGGTCAAGGTGCGTTCGACGGTGCTGTGCAGTTGACCCGCAACACCACGCAGGGTTTCTCGGCCACCAACCCGCGCGTTCTCTTTGGCAACTTCAACCCCGACGACGACGGCTTCAGGCAGACCAGCGGCAGCGCCCGTATGGGCTGGCGCTTCGCTGAAGCCTGGCGCGCCGATCTCAGCGCCCTCGCCTCGAAGGGCGAAACCCGGATCGACGACGGGCCCGGAGCCGACGCACGCGCCGGCCTGCGCACCCAGGTCATCGGGCTGCAGGTGCGTGGTCCTGTGCGGCCGGGATGGGCCACGGCCGTCCGGCTGTCGCGCTCGAAGGACGAGTACGAAACGCTCTCCAGCGCCTCGACCTTCAGCACCCTGGGCACCATCGCCACCGTGCAGCAGCAACTCGGCTGGGAGAACACGGTCGACACACCGCTGGGCAGCGCGCTGCTGCTGGCAGAGGCCCTGCGCCAGACCGTCAGCCGCCCGGGCGCCCCGTTCGCGGTTTCAGAACGGACCATCGACGGCGTCGCGGCCGGTCTGAACGGTCGGGCTGGCGCGCACACCTGGCAGGGCAATCTGCGGCATGACCGCAACTCCCAATTCGGCGGCCAGACCACGGGTTCGCTGGCCTATGGCCACGACCTCACGCCGGCCTGGCGCGCGGCTGCCTCCATTGGCACCAGTTTCGTCGCGCCCAGCTTCAACCAGCTGTACTTCCCAGGGTTCGGCAACCCGAAGCTGTTACCGGAGGAGGGCCAGCACACCGAGCTCAGCCTGCGCTGGGCAAGTGCCGTGCAGCAATTGCGCCTGGCCTACGTCGACAGCCGCATACGAGGCTACATCAGCAGCGGGCCGGCGCCGACCAACATCCCGCGTACCCGCATCGACGGCTACACCCTGAGCTACGACGCGCAGTGGGCCGCCTGGACGGTGGCCGCCTCGCTGGACCGGCTGGATCCACGCAACGACACCGCCGGCACCGCCAACTTCGGTCGTCAGTTGCCGCGTCGTTCGAAAGACAGCCTGAAACTGGCTGCGGACACCGCGCTTGGCGCCTGGCGCTTCGGCGCCACGGTGGCCGCCTTCGGCGCGCGCTACGACGATGCGGCCAACACGAGGCGGGTCGGCGGCTTCGCAACGCTGGATTTGCACGCCGACTGGCGACTTGCGCGCGAGTGGACGCTGGGCCTGAAGCTGAACAACGCCGGTGGCAAGGTCTACGAGACGGTCTACGGCTACAACCAGCCCGGCCGCGAGGGCTACATCACCCTGCGCTACAGCGGGATGTGAAGGCACAACCTGCCGGCCTGCCGTTGTCGGAAGGAGAACCTGCATGCATGAGCTGATCCTCGGTGGCGGCCGCAGCGGCAAGTCGCGCTGCGCCGAGGCGCGTGCCGCAGCCTGGCTGCAGACCCCCGGCCACAGCGCGGTGCTGATCGCCACCGCGCTGCCGGGGGACGACGAGATGCGCCAGCGAATCGCCCGCCACCGTGCCGACCGAGCCCTGCGCGTGCCGGCGCTGCAGACACAAGAAGAAGCGCTGGCCCTGCCGGCAGCCCTGCTTGAGGCCAGCGCACCGCAGCGCATGGTCGTCGTCGACTGCCTGACCTTGTGGCTGACACAACAACTGATGCCGCTGCAGGGCCCGGGGCTGGACGACGCGGCCTGGCAGACGCAGCAGGCGTTGCTGTGCAGCGCCATGGGCCACGCCGCCGGTCCTGTGGTGATGGTGTCCAACGAGATCGGCATGGGCGTGACGCCGCTGGGCCGCGAGGTCCGACGCTACCTCGACGCGCTGGGCGCGCTGCACCAGGCGGTGGCCACCTGCTGCGCACGCGTGACGTTGATGGTCGCGGGTATCGAAGTGCGCGTCAAAGGATGAGCATGCCGGCCTTGAACCTGGCTCGATACGCGTTCGCGGTGCTGCTGCTGACGCTGCTGGGACAGCCGACCCGGGCCCAGGTGAGCGTGCGCGACGACCGAGGAGCGGTGCACCGCTTCGCAGCGCCCCCGCAGCGCATCGTCAGCCTGCTGCCGTCCATCACCGAAAGCGTCTGCGCCCTGGGGGCCTGCGCGCGGCTGGTCGGCGTGGACCGCTACTCCAACGCGCCGGCGCAGGTCGACGCCTTGCCGAAGCTGGGCGGCCTGGACGACGCGCAGGTCGAACGTATCGTCGCGCTGAAGCCCGACGTCGTGCTGGCCGGCACCGCGGCGCGCGTGACCGACCGACTCGAGTCGCTGGGGCTGACCGTCGTGCTGCTCGAATCGAAGACCCATGCCGACGTACAGCGTTCGCTCGGCCTCATCGCCACGCTGCTGGGCACGCCGGGCGAAGGTGATCGCGTGTGGCAGGGCATCCAGCGCGACATCGCCTTGGCGGCAGCCCGGGTGCCGCCGGCGCTGCGCGGCCAGCGTGTGTACTTCGAGGTCGCCTCGGCGCCCTTTGCCGCCGGCACGGCCTCGTTCATCGGCCAGACGCTGGCGAGGCTGGGCCTGGGCAATGTGGTGCCGGCCGAGCTTGGGCCCTTTCCCAAACTCAACCCGGAATTCGTGGTGCGCAGCCGGCCCGACATCGTGATGGCGGTACAGCGCGAGGTGCAGACCATGCCCGGACGCCCGGGCTGGCAGGGCTTGGAAGCCCTGCAGCATGGCCGCATCTGCGGCTTCGAAACCACGCGCTACGAGGTGCTGATCCGCCCCGGGCCGCGAATGGGCGAGGCTGCGCTCCTGATCGCCGACTGCCTGGCGAAGCTGCCCCCGGCGCCGGCGCGATGAGGTCGCCGGACGTTATGGTGACCGCCGCGATGACCGGAGTCGCGCCAGCTGGCAGGTCGCAGGCGGCGAGGCGTCAGCGCCTGCTGTGGGCGCTGGGCGCGGCGGCGCTGCTGCTGCTCGTGCTGGGGCTGGCGGCCGGCAGTGAAGGCCTTTCCTTGCGCGGCTTGCAGGCGGACCTGGCGGGTGACCAGGCCGGGCTGATCCTGGGCCAGATCCGGGCCCCTCGCACGGTGGGTGCGCTACTGATCGGTGCCCTGCTGGGCCTGGCCGGCGCGGTGGCGCAGGGCCTGTTCCGCAACCCGCTGGCCGACCCCTATCTGCTGGGCTCGGCGGCCGGTTCCTCGCTGGCCGTCGTCGTGGTGCTGGCCGCCAGCGCGCTTGCTGGCCACCTCATCAGCCTGGCCACCGCGGCCTGGCTGGAACGCATGGGTCTGGTCTTCGTGGCCTTCGTCGGCGCACTGCTGGGTGTGGCAATGACGTTGCTGCTGGCCCGCGGCGCACAGCAGACGGTGCGCCTGCTGCTGGCCGGCGTGGTGGTGGGGGTGCTGCTGGGCGCCGCCAGCGACCTCCTCACCCTGGTGTCGCCCGATGCGCTGCGCGGCAAGCAGATGTTCCTGCTCGGCAGCACCGGCTTCCTCGGCTGGCAGAGCGTGGTGCTGCTCGGTCTGGGGCTGGGGGTGGCGCTGCCGCTGGCCGTGCGGCTGGCGCGCGTGCTGGATGCGCTGACGCTGGGTGACGACAGCGCCGCCAGCCTGGGCCTGCCGCTGGCGCGGCTGCGGCTGGTGCTGGTGCTTCTGTTCGCGCTGGCCACCGGGTTGGCGGTGTCGCAGGCCGGGCTGGTGGGCTTCGTCGGCCTGGTTGCGCCGCACCTGGTGCGCCGCATGGCGCCGGGCCCACACGGTCACCTGCTGGCGGCCAGCGCCGCAGCCGGCGGCGTGCTGCTGCTGGCGGCCGATGTCGCGGCGCGCGTGGTGATGGCCCCCCAAGAATTGCCGGTGGGCGTGATCACCGCCATCGTCGGCGGCGGCTACCTGATGTGGCTGCTGAGCCGTCGAGGCCAGCGATGAACGCGGCGCTGGAAGCCCGCGATATCGGCGTGACGCTGGGCGCACAGCGCGTGCTGGACGGCGTGAGCTGCGCCTTCGCCACCGGCTGGACCGCCATCGTGGGCCCCAACGGCGCCGGCAAGTCGACGCTGTTGCGCGTGCTGGCCGGCCTGCTGGCGCCGGCCGCCGGCAGCGTGCACCTCGGCGGCCGGCCGCTCGACACGCTGCCGGCCCGCGAGCGCGGACGCCAGATGGCCTGGCTGGCGCAGTTGGGCGACACCAGCGGCGAGTTGACGGCCCGCGAGACCGTGGCCCTGGGGCGCCTGCCGCACCTGGGCTTGGTCGGGGTGGCCGGCGCTGCCGACGAGGCAGCCATTGAGCGCGCGATGGCTGCCACCGAGTGCAGCGCCTGGCAGCACCGGCCGCTGGCTGAACTGTCCGGCGGTGAACGCCAGCGCGTGCTGCTGGCGCGCGCGCTGGCCACCGAGGCCCCGGTGCTGCTGCTGGACGAGCCCACCACCCACCTCGATCCGCCGCACCAGGTGGCACTGGTGCGTTTGGCACGCCGGCTGGCGGCCACGCACACCGTGGTGACGGTTCTGCACGACCTGCCGCTGGCCCTGCAGGCCGACCGGGTGCTGGTGCTGCAGCGCGGCTGCGTCCGGGCCGACGCCGCGCACGACGACCCGGCCCTGCACGCCGCGCTGGTGGCGGTGTTCGACGGCGCGGTGCGCATCGACACCGTGGCCGGCCGGCCCACCGTCGTACCCAACCTGGAGCCCTGAATGCAGATCGAGTCACCCCCCACCGAACGCGGCAGCCCGAAGGCCGAGGGCGAGCGCCGCGGCCTGCTCATCGTGCACACCGGCCACGGCAAGGGCAAGAGCACGGCGGCCTTCGGCCTGGCGCTGCGCGCCCACGGCCGCGGCAAGGTGGTGAAGATCTACCAGTTCATGAAAGTGCCCACGGCGCGCTTCGGCGAGCACCGCGTCTTCGAGCAGTTGGGCGTGCCTATCGAAGGCCTGGGCGACGGCTTCAGCTGGAAGAGCCGCGACCTGGAACATTCGGCGCAGCTGGCGCGCGACGGCTGGGCGCGCGCGGCGGCCACCATTGGCGCCGGCGAACACTTCCTCGTCGTGCTCGACGAGATCATGTACCCGCTGCGCTATGGCTGGCTGCCGCTGGAGCCGGTGCTGCGGGTCTTGCGTGATCGCCCGCCCCACGTCCATGTGGTGTTGACCGGCCGCGAGGCGCCGCAGGAACTGGTCGATCTGGCCGACACTGTCACCGAGATGACGATGATCAAACACCACTTCAAGGCCGGCGTGCCGGCGCAGCGGGGGATCGAAGACTGATGGATTCCGCCTTCAATGCCGACCACCTCGCCGCGATCAGCTGGAGCGCGGGCAAGGACTCTTGTCTGGCGCTGCTGCGCGCCCGCGACGCGGGCCTGGAAGTGCGCAGCTTCCTCACCATGCTCGACCCCGGCGGCCTGAGCAAGAGCCACGCACTGCCTTGCGATTTGATCGCTGCACAAGTGCATGCCCTGGGCGGCCAGTGGTGGCCGGCTGAGGCCGGGCCGGGCGAATACGCCGAGGTCTTCGCCGCGCAACTGCGCGCTTTGCGCAATGCCGGGCACCGTCACTTGGTGTTCGGCGACATCGACCTGCAAGCCCACCGCGACTGGCTCGAGCCGGCCTGCGCTGCGGCCGGCCTGCAAGCGGTGTTTCCGCTGTGGGGGCTGGCGCGCAGCGCGGTGGCGGCCGAGGTCATTGCGCGCGGCATCCGCGCGCAACTGGTCTGCGTGGACACCCGCTGGCTCGACGACAGCTTCTGCGGTGCGGAATACGACGCGGCACTGCTGGCCCGCCTGCCGGTCGGCGTGTGCCCGGCCGGCGAGGGCGGCGAGTTTCACAGCTTCGTCTGGGACGCGCCGGGCTTCGCCGCGCCGCTGCCGGTGCGGCCGGGGCCGCTGCGCCGGGTGGCAGCGGCGCCGCCGCTGTCGCCAACAACGCTGGTGCTGCAGACGCCGTGGCTGACGGCCACCGCGCCACCCGTCACCGCGGGCGCCCGGACATGACCGAACTGATCGTCTGCAGCACCTGCCGCCGGCCGGGCACTGACCGTGGCGCGCCGGCCGACGGCCAGTGCCTGCTCGAAGCCATCGAGGCAGCGCTGCGTGCTGTACCCGTGCCATTGTCCGCCTCGCCCGCCTCGCCCGCCTCGCCCGCGTCACCCGCGCCGTTGCGCGTGCGCGCCACCGCCTGCATGAGCGGCTGCTCACGCGCCTGCACGGTGGCGCTGCAGGCGGCGGGCAAGGCCAGCTACCTGTTCGGCGAGTTGCAGCCCGACGCCGAGACCGCCGCGCAGGTGCTGGCGTGCGCGCGGCTGCACGCCCTCAGCGCCGACGGTCAGCTCGACCGCGCAGCGCGGCCCGAGCGGCTGCGCAACGGCATCCTGGCGCGACTGCCCGCCCTGGCCGGCCCGGATTGAACAGGAGCCCGGCGTGCTGACGGCGAACGCTGCACTGCCCCTGGCGCTGGGCCTGGCCTGGGCGCTGGACACCGCCTTCGGCGAACCACGCAATGCCTGGCATCCCGTGGCCTGGCTGGGTCGCGTGCTCGGGCCGCTGGGCGACGGGCTGTGCCGCTGGCCTCCCGCCGCCGCGTTCGCCGCTGGCGCCGTGGCGTGGTGCGCCATCGCCGGCCTGCTGGGGCTGGGCGCGGCGTGGTTACAGGGCACCCTGCTCGGGCTGGCGCCCGGCTGGGCGGCGCTGGGGCTGGCCCTGATGCTCAAACCCTGCTTCGCCTGGCGCATGCTTCGTGACGAGGTGCGGGCGGTGGACGCGGCGCTGGCCAAGAGCCTGGAGGCCGGGCGCGCGCGCGTCGCGTGGCTGTGCAGCCGCGACGTGCGCACGATGGACGCCGACGAAGTGCGCGAGACGGCCATCGAGACCCTCGCCGAGAACCACAACGAATCGGTGGTGGCGCCGCTGTTCTGGTTCGCGCTGGCCGGCCTGCCAGGCGCGGTGGTCTACCGTTTCGCGAACACCGCCGACGCGATGTGGGGCTACCGCGGCCGGTATGAGTGGGCGGGCAAGTGGGCGGCGCGCGCCGATGACGTGCTGTCCTGGCTGCCCGCACGGCTGACGGCGGCGCTGTTGGCACCCATCAGGGCTGCGGCCTGGCGCGCGCTGACGCAAGAGGCCTCGCGCACGCCTTCGCCCAACGGCGGGTGGCCGATGGGCGCGATGGCGCTGCGGCTCGGCGTGCGCCTGCGCAAGCCCGGCGTCTACGCGTTGAATGCCGGCGAGCCGTCACCCCAAGCCGCGGACATGTCACGTGCGCAGCGCCACGCCGGCCGTGCGGCATGGCTGGCGGCTGGCCTCGCCGGCCTGGCCTGCACCCTGGGCAGCCCGTGGAGGCTGGGGGCGTGATGCGCGGTCTGCGCGTCCACGGCGGCCCCGACGCGGCGGGGGCGGTGCGCTGGGATTTCTCCACCAACATCAACGCTGCGGGACCCTGCCCGCAGGCCCTGCAGGCCGTGGCGCAGGCCGACGTCAGCCGCTACCCTGACCCGCGCTACACGGCATTGCGCGAGCGGCTGGCGGCCTGGCACGGCGTCACGCCGGCCCGCGTGCTGTTCGCGGCCAGCGCCAGCGAGTTCATCCAGCGCGTCACTGCCGTCGGCCAGCGCCTGGCACCTGGGCCGGTGGCGCTACCGGCGCTGGCTTACGGCGACTACGCCAGCGCGGCGATGGCTTGCGGGCGACGCGTCTGGATCGACGGCGATTCCTTTGCCATGGCACCCACGATGCGATGGTGTGCCGACCCCGGCAGTCCGCTGGGTCAGGTTGCGCTGCCACCCGCCGACCCTGGGGCCGTGCCGACGGTGCTGGACGCCGCCTATGAACCGCTGCGCCTGGACGGCGGCGCGGGCTGGCCGCAGGCGGCGCGCGACGCCGTGTTCCAACTGCACACGCCGAACAAGGCGCTGGGCCTGCCGGGCGTGCGCGGGGCTTACGCCATCGCGCCGGCGCGGGCCGACTGGCCCGTGGCGGCCTGGTGTGACGCCCTGGAACAGGCCGAACCCTCGTGGCCGCTGGGTGCCCACGCCGTGGCGTTGCTGCACGCCTGGCCGCAGCCCGTCACACAGGGCTGGATGGCCACCGCACGGCACACCTTGGCTGGCTGGACCGCACGGCTGCGCGACGGTCTGGCCGAGATCGGCCTGCAGCCGCAACCCAGCGTTACCCCCTTCCTTTGCGCCCTGCGCCCGACTGATGCCACGGACGACCGGCTGCGTGCGCAGGGCCTGAAGGTCCGCGACACGGCATCCTTCGGCCTGCCGGGCCGGATGCGAGTGTCGGCCCAGCCTCCAGCCGCCACGCGTGCCTTGCTCGCGGCGCTGAGGTCCTGAACCCTGGACCGCACTGCTCCTGACCCCCGACCCGAAGCGACGCTCATGAACTCCGACATCCCCGACATACCCGACATCCGCGAACTCGACGACCCGGCGCTGGCCGCCGCGCTGCAGCGGCGCATCGACGGCAAGACCAAGCCGCTCGGAGCGCTGGGTCGGCTCGAATCGCTGGGCCTGCAGCTCGGCCGCATCCTGGGCAGCGAGACGCCGCAGCTGCAGCAGCCACAGTTGGTGGTCTTCGCCGCCGACCACGGCCTGGTCGCGCACGGTGTCTCGGCCTATCCCAGCGACGTGACCTGGCAGATGGTCGAGAACTTCCTCGCCGGCGGTGCCGCGGTCAGCGTGATCGCACGCCAGCACGGCCTGGCGCTGACCGTCGTCGATGCCGGCGTGCGCCACGACTTCGCGCCGCGCCCGGGTCTGCTGGACCGCAAGCTGGCGGCCGGCACGGCGAGCGCACTCGACGGCCCGGCGATGACG
>JANOAQ010000862.1:0-1832 GCA_031411195.1 Burkholderiaceae bacterium
GCCGCCGGCACCAAGTGGAACTTCCTGAAGTTCAAGCCGGGCCTGGTGGGCGGCCACTGCATTGGCGTGGACCCCTACTACCTGACCCACAAGGCCGACATGCTGGGCTACCACCCGCAAGTCATCCTGGCGGGGCGGCGCATCAACGACAGCATGGGCAAGTACATCGCCGAACAAACCATCAAGCACATGATCGCCAGCGGCAGCCCGATCAAGGGCGCCAGGGTCAACGTGCTGGGCCTGACCTTCAAGGAAAATTGCGGCGACCTGCGCAACAGCAAGGTCATCGACATCATCCGCGAGCTCAAGAGCTACGGCGTTGAAGTGCTGGTTACAGATCCCCAGGCCGAGGCCGTTGAGGCCATGCACGAGTACGGCGTGGCCCTGCAGCCGCTGGCCGATCTGCCGCGTGCCGATGCCATCGTGGCGGCCGTGGCCCACAACGAATACGCCGCCTTGTCCACGGCCGACATCGCCGGCAAGCTGGTGCCGGGCGGGGCTTTCATCGACGTGAAGGCGGCCTTCAACGCCCAGGCGCTGCGCGACGCGGGCTTCCGGGTTTGGCGGCTTTGAGCCCGGCGGCGGCCGACATCCTGCGCCCGGTGGCGCGTGATGACCGTCCGCTGGTGCTGCACATCGTGCACCGCTTTGCCACCGGCGGGCTGGAGAACGGTGTTGTCAACCTGATCAACCACATGCCGGTGGCGGCCTACCGCCACGCGGTGCTGGCCCTGACCGAGGTGACCGAGTTTCGCCACCGCATCACCCGCGACGATGTGGGCTATGTCTCGCTGCACAAGCCTGCGGGCCACGGTTTCCACGCCTGGGGCAAGTTGGTGCCGCTGCTGCGGCATCTGCAACCGGCGGTCGTGCACACCCGCAACCTGGGGCCGCTGGAGATGCAGCCGGCAGCCGCCTGGGTGGGGGTTCCGGCCCGTATCCACAGTGAGCATGGCAGAGAGATGAACGATCTGGACGGCAACAACCGCCGTCTGCAGTGGGTGCGGCGGGTGTACTCGCCCTTCGTGCACCGCTACATCGCGCTCTCGCGCGATCTGCAGTCCTACCTCACCGGCCGGGTGGGGATCGGCGCGCAGCGCATCAGCCAGATCTACAACGGCGTGGACGGTGAACGCTTTCGGCCCGCCGCTGTGAGCCAGCCCCCGGCACCTGCCGGCCCCTTCGATCCTGCGCGCCATTGGGTGGTGGGCACTGTCGGCCGAATGCAAGGCGTGAAGGCGCAAACCTTGCTGGCCCGCGCCTTCGTACACGCCGTGACCCTGGCACCCGAGATGCGCGGCCAAGCCCGCCTGGCCCTGGTGGGCGATGGCCCACTGCGCGCCGAATGTGGTCAGATCCTGGCGCAAGCCGGCCTGGAAGGCCTGGCCTGGCTGCCCGGAGAGCGCACCGATGTGGCAGACGTCATGCGCGGGCTGAGTTGTTTCGTCCTGCCGTCCTTGACCGAGGGGATATCCAATACCATTCTCGAAGCGATGGCTTGTGCATTGCCCGTGGTGGCAACGGCCGTGGGCGGCAATGTCGAGCTGGTCGCCGGCGGCCGAACCGGCCTGCTGGTGCCGCCCGACGATGTGCAGGCTTTGGCCCAAGCCCTGGTGGGGCTGTATGGCAACCGCGCTCGGGCGCAGGCCATGGGCCGTGCAGGGCGTGAAGAGGTTGATCGCAGGTACAGCCTGCAATCGATGGTGGCGGCTTACCAGCAGGTGTACGACACCCGGCTGGCGGCCGTAAAACTGAGGCATTGAATCGACATGTGTGGCATCACCGGCATCTTCGACACGCGCCAGGCGCGCGACGTCTCGCGAGCGGCCTTG
>JANOAQ010000863.1:0-2227 GCA_031411195.1 Burkholderiaceae bacterium
CACCCCGGTCACCAAGGCGGCCCAGGCCTGGGCTTCGAGCTCGGGCACGGGCTGAACCTCGCCGTGCATCGTGCCGTCGGCTTGCCAGTCGACCCATACCAGGTGCTCATCGAAGAAGCCGCCGCGGGCGGCCACCTGGCCTTGCGCGTCGAGCGCGAAGGATGCGCCGTCGAACACCACCTCGTCCTGGCCGCCCACGAGGTGGGCATACAAAAGCGGCAAGCCGCTGGCGCGCACGCGCTGCACCATGCGGGCCTCGCGCTCACCGCTCTTGTCGAGGTGAAAGGGCGATGCGTTGATGACGCACAGCACCTCGGCGCCGGCTGCCTTGGCCGCTGATGCCGGCTCGTCGAACCAGGCGTCTTCGCAGATCAGCAGGCCAAAGCGGCGACCGCCAGCGGTGAATACCACTGCGCCCTGCCCCGCATCGCGGCCCGAGACAAAGTAACGCCGCTCGTCGAACACCTGGTAGTTGGGCAATTCACGTTTGCAGTAGGTGGCCACCACCTGGCCGCCAGCCAGCACCGATGCGGCATTGAAGCGCTGCACCACCGCGTGTGAACGGGAGCGTTGGTCGCCTTGCCCTTCGAATTGGTGCGGGTGGCCCACGACAACACTCAGGCCATCAAAGGGCGCCAGCGCAGTGGCCAGATCGGCCAATTCACGGGCGCAGGCCTGCATGAAAGCCGGGCGCAGCAGCAGGTCTTCGGGCGGGTATCCGGTCAATGCCAGCTCGGGTGCGACCAGCAAGGCCGCACCGGCGGCATGGGCCGCGCGTGCGCAGTCAACAATGCGGCGCGCATTGCCGGCAAGATCGCCGACGGTGGCATTGAACTGGGCCAGCGCGATTCGAACCGCAGGGGTGGGAGTGGACATACGGTGAGTGACCCGACAGAGAGCAACAAATTGGCAGGTCATGTTATCCGTGTCCACCACGACCCTTCGACCCTTGACGGTGCCGCTTGGGACGCGCTGCTGGCCAGCCAGGCTCGGCCCACGCCCTTCATGCGCTGGGCTTACCTGGCCGCATTGCAGGCTTCGGGCAGTGCCGTGCAAGACACAGGTTGGGCACCACGATTTGTCACCGTGCGGCGGGGCGGGCGCCTGGTGGCGGCTGCACCGGCTTATCTCAAGAGCCATTCCTACGGTGAATACGTCTTCGAC
Source organism: Burkholderiaceae bacterium (assembly GCA_031411195.1). Classification (GTDB taxonomy): domain Bacteria; phylum Pseudomonadota; class Gammaproteobacteria; order Burkholderiales; family Burkholderiaceae_C; genus Pseudaquabacterium. Next base: position 1,165 of record JANOAQ010000863.1, read on the forward strand.
TGGGCCTGGGCCGACGCCTACCAGCGCCACGGCCTGCGCTACTACCCCAAGCTGCTGGTGGCGGTGCCGTTCACGCCCGTTCCGGGCAGCCGGCTGATGGCGGTGGACGAACCGGCGCGGCAGATGCTGCTGGCCGGCCTGGCGCAGGTGGCCAAAGACGAAGGCGCGTCGTCCATCCACCTCTTGTTCCACGACGAGGCCGAGTCACCCGCCATTGCCGAGCAGGGCTGGCTGGTGCGACAGGGGGTGCAGTTTCATTGGACGCGCGAAGATGACCAAGTGGACGGCGACTTCAACCACTTTCTGGCCAGCCTGCAACGCGAAAAGCGCAAGAAGATCCAGCAAGAGCGGCGCAAGGTGCTTGACGCGGGTATCGAATTCACCACCCACGAGGGCGCGCAGATCTCACCCGCGCTGTGGCAGTTTTTTCACCACTGCTACACCCTTACCTACCAGGCCCACCACTCCACGCCGTATTTGCAATCCGGCTTCTTCGATGCCATGGCCCAGCACCTGCCCGAGCACTGGGTGATGTTCGTGGCACGGCGCGGCGGCCAGCCGATCGGCGCGTCGCTGGTGGCCATCGACCGGGCGCGTGGCCAGGCCTTCGGCCGCTACTGGGGTTGCACCGAGTACGTGCCCTGCCTGCACTTCGAGGCCTGCTACTACCAGCCGCTGCAGTGGTGCATGGCCAATGGCCTCAAGCGCTTCGAGGGCGGCGCCCAGGGCGAACACAAGATGGCGCGTGGCCTGCTGCCGGTGGGCACCCGCTCGGCCCACTGGCTGGCTCACCCTCAGTTCTCGCAAGCGGTGGCCGATTTCCTGGCCCGCGAGGGCCAGGGCATCGAAGCCTATGTGAACGAGTTGCGCGAGCACAGCCCGTTCAAGGCCGATGCCATGACCTTCCCGCTGCAGAAAATCGGCCACGGCGGCTGAAAACTGCGGATGCGCCAGCCAATGCGCTGAGCGTGTGCCCACCGGCAGCAGGCCACGCGCCATCTTGTGCTCGCCCTGGGCGCCACCTTCAAAGCGCACAAAGCCCTGGGCCATGCACCACTGCAGC
>JANOAQ010000864.1:0-1649 GCA_031411195.1 Burkholderiaceae bacterium
CACGCGCTTCGTGGCCCCGGGTGTCGATACGGGTGTTAAGAACGCGGCGCTCAAGAAGTTGTTCACCGCCCCACACTTCAATGTGATGGACGGTCTGGACACCTACATCGACGACTACGGCAAGGCCGATCCACTGCCCGCAGGCATGCTGCGCCAGATGGCTCAATCGCATGCCCTGGGCCTGTTTTCAGACGATCCACCCGAGCCGATGCCCGCACTGCCCCAGCCGGCGCCGGTGGCAACAGTGGCCGATGCGACCGAAGACGCAGTCGCCGAGCCCGCTTCCCTCGTCGCCCCCGACCCCGACCTATTGCAGGACCTCACCCCCGATGAAAACGCTGATCTGCGATTGCAACCGCACGATGCCACTGGATCGCCCAGCCCTGGCCCGGGCCCTGGCCAAGCTGCCAGGGGCGAGCACGGACGGGATTGAGCAAGCCCACAGCCTGCTGTGCCGGCGCGAGGCAGGCGCGTTTCAACGCGCGGCCATCGCCACGGGCACCCAGGCCGAGCCCTTGCTGGTGGCCTGCACGCAAGAAAGCCGCCTGTTCCTGGAACTGAACGGGCAGACCGAAGGCAGCGCGCCGCTGAGCGTGCGGCCGATCCACTTCGTCAACTTGCGCGAAACCGGCGGCTGGTCGCGCGATGCGGCCCAGGCCACGCCGAAGCTGGCCGCGCTGATTGCCGCTGCCCAGTTGCCCGACGTTGAACCAGTGGGTACCGTCAGCTACCGGTCTGAGGGCCGTTGCCTGGTGATCGGCCCGGCCGACGCCGCGCAAAGGGCTGCTTCGCTGCTGGCAGACAAGCTGGATTTGAGCCTGCTGATCGACCGGCCGGGCGGTGCGCTGTCCCAGGTGCATGCCCATGCGGTGTACAGCGGGCGATTGGCAAGCTTGCGCGGCTGGCTGGGCAATTTCGAGGCCGAATGGTCCAGCACCAATCCCATCGACCTGGACCTGTGCACCCGCTGCAATGCCTGTGTCGAGGCCTGCCCGGAAGGGGCCATCGATTTCAGCTATCAAGTGGACCTGAGTGCCTGCAAAAGCCACCGCGATTGCGTGCGGGTGTGCGAGGCCGCAGGCGCCATCGATTTCCAGCGTGAAGCGCAGACCGTGGCCGAGCGCTTCGACCTGGTGCTCGACCTGCGTGAATCTGCCCACTTCACCCAGCACCAGCCGCCGCAAGGCTACTGGCATGTTGGCGCCGATGAACGCAAGCTGATGACGGCCGTTCTGGCCCTGCGCGAGCAGGTGGGCGAATTCGAGAAGCCCCGCTTCTTTCACTACCGCCCCAAGCTGTGCGCGCACAGCCGCAACCAGCAGATCGGCTGCACGGCCTGCATCGACGTGTGCTCGGCGCGCGCCATCCGCAGCGATGCCAACCTCAAGGGCAAGCTCACCGGCAAGAGCCGTGGGCCCGTGCCGGGCGTGCCCACGCCGGTCGCGCCCGCCGGGCAAGGCGGTGGTGTCATCGTCGACCCCCATCTGTGCGTGGGTTGCGGCGCCTGCAGCACCGTCTGTCCCAGCGGCGCCATGGGCTATGCCTACCCGAACGCGGCCGACCAGGGCAAGCGCTTGCGCACCCTGCTGCAGGCGCATGCCCACGCAGGCGGCCAGGACGCCGCCTTGTTGCTGCACAGCCAGGGCGCC
>JANOAQ010000865.1:0-10645 GCA_031411195.1 Burkholderiaceae bacterium
GCATTCCGCCCCACGGCCGGCTGTCCCTGCTGCGGACCACCCATTCCGTGATCGCCATCGGCGCCTCCACCGGCGGGACCCAGGCCCTGCAGTCCCTGCTTTCCACCCTGCCGGCCAACTCGCCCGGCATCGTCATCGTCCAGCACATGCCCGAGCATTTCACCCGATCCTTCGCGGAGCGGCTGGACACCCTGTGCGCCATCCGCGTCAAGGAAGCCGAGGACGGCGACACCGTGGCGCCCGGCCGCGCCCTTATCGCCCCGGGAAACTTCCACATGGAACTCGACCGATCCGGCGCGGTCTACAAGGTGCGCGTGCGTCCGGGCGAACTGGTCAGCCGGCACCGTCCTTCGGTCAACGTGCTGTTCCGCTCCGTGGCCAAGTACGCCGGGCGCAACGCCGTAGGCGCCATCCTCACCGGCATGGGCAACGACGGCGCCGAAGGCATGAAGGAAATGAAGGATCAAGGGGCGGCCACCATCGCCCAGGACGAGGCCACCTGCGTGGTCTTCGGCATGCCCAAGGAGGCGATTGCCCTGGGCGCGGTGGACGAGGTCATGCCCATCCAGAACGTGGCCCGGGCCATCCTGGCCTTCGACGCCCGGGGCTGATGGACCCACCCCCGTAGCGCCTTCGGCGCTCCCCCTCAAGGGGGCCGAGCCCGGACAGTCCAGGTCCAGTGGACCTGGACTGCCTGGCGAGGAGCAGGGTGGCAACGCCCGGCGCGGCCTGCAAGGCACGCCAGCGGCCCGGCGGAGCCGGTTCCGCGGCGGCCGCTTGGCACCAGCGCCGTCGGGCCCGCCGACATCATTCAACGGTGGCGGGCAGCCACTTCAGCAGTGTCTCGAACAGCGCATCCGGGTCGACCGGCTTGGCCAGGAAGTCGTTCATGCCGGCGGCCTCGCAGCGTGCACGGTCCTGCGTGAACACATTGGCCGTCAGCGCCACGATGGGCACTGCAGCGCCCTGCCCGGCCCGGCGGATGCACCGCGCTGCATCAGGCCCGTCCATCGAGGGCATCTGCATGTCCATCAGCACCAGGTCGAAGGCCTGGCTGCCGGCCAGGCGCACGGCCTCCTGGCCGTTGGTGGCGCACACCACCTGCAGCCCCACGGCTTCCAGCAGGCAGACCACCACCTCGCGGCCGATGGGCTCGTCCTCGGCCAGCAGGACACGGCGGCCGGCATGGCGGCTTCGCAAGACCTCGTCGATCGCCATGGGCTGGCCGCCTGGGGGCTGGGCCGTGTCCAGGCTGCCCGAGATGTCCAAATTGCCCGAACTGCCCGAATCGCCCGAAATGACCGATTGGCCAGCATGGCGCGGCAAGCGGGCGGTGAACCAGAATCGGCTGCCAACGCCTGCGGTGCTGTCCACGCCGACCTCGCCACCCATCAGGTGGGCGAGCTTGCGGGTGATGGCCAACCCCAGGCCAGTGCCGCCGTATTGGCGGGTGGTGGCGCTGTCGGCCTGTTCGAAGCTGCCAAACATCCGGGGCAGCGCCTGCACGTCGATGCCGATGCCGGTGTCCTGCACCTCCAGCTTGAGCAACACGCCGGCCGGTGAATCGTCGACCACCGATGCGCGCACCACCACTTCGCCGTGCTCGGTGAACTTGATGGCATTCGAAACCAGGTTCAGCAAGGCCTGCTGCAGGCGGGTGGGGTCGCCCAGCACTTGCTCGGGCAGGTCGGCCAGTGCCAGCCGCAACGTCAGGCCCTTGGCCCGGGCCTGGTCGGCCACCTGGGCACGCACGCGCTCGAGCAGGCGCCGAAGGTCCATCGGTGCCAGTTCAAGGGTGAACTTGCCGGCTTCGATCTTCGACAGATCCAGCACGTCGTTGATGATCTGCAGCAAGTGGCTGCCTGCGGCCGCGATGTGGTCGAGCCGGCGCGCCTGCCGGGGGGTGTGCTCGTCACGCCGCAGCAATTGGGCCATGCCGAGGATGCCGTTCATCGGGGTTCGTATCTCATGGCTCATGTTGGCCAGGAAGGCACTCTTGGCCCGGTTGGCGGCCTCGGCGGCGTCGCGTGCCAGCACCAGGCCGGCATTGGCCTGCTCCAGCTCGGCAGTGCGTTGCTGCACGCGCAGTTCCAGCTCGGCGTTGAGCCGGCGGATCTGCTGCTCGGCCTGGTGCCGCTCGGTCACGTCGCGCGCCGATGCAAACAGCGCCCACTGGCCGTCGAACATGGTCACGTAGCCGCAGACCTCCACGTCCAGGGTCTGGCCATCGGCGCGGCGCCAGCGGGTCTGGAACACCGACATCTCGGTCGCGTTGACCAGGCGCTCGACCTGGGCCCGCAGCTGGTCCTGATCGAACCAGGCATCCCAGCGCTTCACATTCATGCCGATCACCTCGGCCCGGCTGCGTCCCAGCATGCGGCAGAAAGAATCACTGGCTTCCAGCACGCAGCCTTGCCGGTCGAGGATGTGGATGCCATCGCTGGCACCGCGCAGCAGGGCCTGGCTGCGCTGGGCCGCGTGCTGCTGCCGGCATACCGCGCGCCAGAGCAGCCAGCACAACAGGCTGGTCAGCACGGCAAAGCCGGCCAGCTGAAGCAAGGTCGCCTCGACCTCGTCGTGCCAGTCGGCCAGGTACTCGTCTCTGGCAAAACCCACCACGATGGTGAAGGGCCAATGCTGCAGCCGGCTGAAACTGACCGTTCTCTCGGTGCCGTCCGACGTCTGTTTGGGGTGGTACGTGCCGTTGCGCTGCCCCAATGCCGCCGCGCGCGCGAGCTCGGGCGGGATCACCTGGCTGCCCACCGTGCCGGCGGCCGGTACGGGGCTGGGCGGGTGGCGTGCGATCAGCCCGAAGTCGCCGTCACGGATGACCGCCACGCCACGTGCGCCCAGCTTGAGTTCGGCCAGCAGACCGTTGAAATGCGCGATCGGTATCGCCGCGCCCACCAGGCCGGCAAATCGCCCATCCGGCCCATTGATGCGGCGCACCAGCGAGATCACCCGTGTACCCGAGGCCCGCCCGGTGATGGGTTTGGTGATGTGCAGCCCTGCATCGGCCTGGTCGCGCAGGGTGGCAAAGAAGGGCCGGTCGGCCCAACTGGCCTGGCTGCCCGGCACCACCTCGGGGCCCATCACGACCAGCCCCTGCGCATTGGTGACTCGAAAGCTGAGCAAGCCGTTCATGCGGGCCTGGTGGGTCTGCAGCATGCGGGCAGATGCTGCGCTGTCGATGCGCCCGCTCTGAGCCCACTGGCGCTGCAGTTCATCGAGCACGCTCAACAAGGCCAGATCGGCCTTCTCGACCGTGCTGGCCACCGTGTGGTCCAGGATGGCGACCAGGTTCTGGGTGGCGTGCTCGGCCTTCTGCACCGCAGCATCGCGCTGTCCGGTCAGCGTGCGCGCCGCCCACCACGCGGCGCCACCATTGACGGTGAGCAGGACCACGAGCAGAAGGAGGCCGATACGGCGCGCAGGTTGAACAGGCATGGCGTGCGGGTGTTCCGCAACAAACACCGCCAACCCGACGGCCAGGACTGCACCGCACCATCCTACCGAGCCTGGCTGCGCAGCCAGGCCCCGATAAGGCAGGCGCCCCGGGTCCAATCCCTGGCGCTGTCTTGGCCGAGGCCGGGCACACCCCCATGGTCGGCGCGCCGCCGGCCCGGCACGATGCAGCCATTGCCTGCCTGCCCACGCCACCATGCCGCCCCTGCTCCGCGCCACCGTTCTGCACCCCTTCAACCGCCTGGACGTGCCCAGCTTGCTGGCCCACCGCGCCGCCACCCGCCGCGACCACCCTTTCATCGTGTGGGAGCCCTTTGAAGGCGCCGCCCGCGCATGGACCTACGGCCAGTTTCACCACGATGTGGGCCGCATTGCCGGCGGCCTGGCGCGCCGGGGGGTGCAGGCGGGCGACAAGGTGCTGATCCACCTGGACAACTGCCCCGAGACGCTGCTGGCCTGGTATGCCTGCGGCTGGATAGGCGCAGTGGCCGTCACCACCAACGCCCGTGCCGCCGACGACGAATTGGCCTACTACGCCGAGCATTGCGGCGCCGTGGCCGCCATCACCCAGCCCCGGTTTGCCGAGCGTGTGGCCACCCATTGCCGCGCCCTGCGCTGGGTGGTGGTGACCGACACCGACAACGGCACGCCACCGGCCCGCCCGGTCGAAGCCAGCCAGCGCTTTGCCACCCTGGACGCCGACCCCCCGCCGCGCCGCGCACCCGACCCGCTGCAACCGTGCAGCGTGCAGTACACCTCGGGCACCACCAGCCGGCCCAAGGCCGTGCTGTGGAGCCATGCCAATGCGCTGTGGGGTGCGCGCATCAACGCCGTGCACGAGGGCCTGCTGCCCAGCGATGTGCACCTGGTGCACCTGCCGCTGTTCCACACCAATGCACAGGCCTACTCGGTGCTGGCGGTGCTGTGGGCCGGGGGTACGGCGGTGGTGTTGCCGCGGTTTTCAGCCAGCCGCTTCTGGCCGCTGTCGCTCAAGCACGGCTGCACCTGGGTGTCGATGATTCCCTTCTGCATCAAGGCCCTGATGGCCCACGAGGTGCCGGACCGGCATGCCTACCGCCGCTGGGGTGCGGCCGCTTGCGATCTGCCCACCGACCCGCACTTTCGGGTGCAGACCATGGGCTGGTGGGGCATGACTGAAACCATCACCCACGGCATCGTCAGCGACCCGGCCTGGCCCAGCACGCCGCTGTCCATCGGCCGGCCGGCACCCGAGTACGGCATCGCCATCGTCGACAACGACGAGGCGCCGGTGGCCGAGGCGCGCGCCGTCGAGCCGGGCGGCTCGGGCCAGCTGCTGATCCAGGGCGTGCGGGCACTGAGCTTGTTCCAGGAATACCTGGGCAATGCCGCTGCCACCGAAGCCAGCTACACCGCCGACGGCTGGTTTCGCACTGGCGACCGGGTCGACTTGCTGGCCGACGGCTCGATCCGCTTTGGCGACCGCACCAAGGACATGCTCAAGGTGGGCGGCGAAAACGTGGCCGCCAGCGAGATCGAGCGCGTGATCGCCACCGTGCCCGGCGTGCACGAATGCGCCGTGGTGGCGCGCAAGCACCGCATGCTCGATGAAGTGCCGGTGGTCTTCGTGCTGCCGATCGAGGCGCTGCGTGGCCAGAGCGAAGCCGGCGCCGAGCTGGCCGAGCGCGTGCGCGCAGCCTGCGTCAGCCAGCTGGCCGACTTCAAGCGCCCGCACGAAGTGCGCCTGGTGACCGAACTGCCGCGCAGCACGCTGGAGAAGATCGCCAAGGCCGAGCTGCGCAAGGCGCTGGAAGCCGAGGGCATGGCCGGCTGAAGCGTCACAGCGGGCCTGAACTGCGCGCCCCTTTGCGCGCCGCACTGCCTACCTTCAGTGCGGCGGTGGGTTCAGCCGGGTATCGAGCACCAGGCGCTCTTGCTGCAGCAGCTTCCAGCGGCCAGCCGCCGCCTCGGGCGAGAACACCAGGTTCCAGCTGCGCTTGCTGACAGCGCTGGGCAGCACCACGATGCCATGCGCCGCCAGCAAGGCCGCGCCGTGGCGCTGCTGGCCGGCGCTGGGCACACCACCGTGCAGCCAGGCGGGGTTGGGCAGGGCATCGGGCATCACCACATGCACGCCGGCCACGTCGATCTGCAGACAGCTCAGCACATGGGGCTGGGTGTCGAGCACCTCGAAGCCGCGGTGCACCGCCGCCTCGACCAGGCAGGTAGCAGGATCGAGACTGCAGTACACGGCGCGCTGGCCCTTGGGGTTCCAGCGGCCGCCAAAGCGCTCGGCGCCGATGCCGCTGTCCCAGCTGGCCGCAAAAGCCTGGGCGTCGATGCGCCAGGCCTGCAGCACGGCAGCACCGCCCAGGGCGACGGGCAGCAAGTTCAGTTGTAGACCCCGTGGGCCATGCGGCCGAGAAACTCGGTCACCAGCTCGGCCCCTTGCAAGGTGCGCAGCAGATCGATGGGCCGGGCACCATCCAGGCCCATAGCGGGCTTGGCCATCCAGCGCTCGGCGGCCTCACGCCCGCCGAACACATCGCTGGCCTGGGCCAGGGTTTCGGCAAACAGCCAGGTCTTGCTCGCCAGATCGGCCGGCATGGGCTTGTCGGGCTGCTCTTTCTGGCGGCGAAGGGTGCGCCCGCTGATGCCCACGGCATCGGCCACCTCATCGGCACTGAGGGCCGTGAGCTGGTCGACGATGTGCACCAGGGCCGCATACGGCAAGCCCTTGACCAGGGCGCCGTGGATCTCGGCCCGGCTTTGCGGCAACTGCTTGAACAGGCGCCGCGCGCCCATGAACTCGATAGCGCCAACGCTGACGGCAGCACTGGCATCGGTGGCAGGCGCCTGGGCGCCCGACCAGCGGGGCGCCGGCTCTTGGGCCAGCACCGCCGCAGGCAGGGCCACTGGCAAGGCGGCCCCACGGCGGCGCACCAGGGGTTTGACAGGCAAGGCAGGCGTGGCGGTCATGCGGACAAGTGTCAATCATGATTGGCCACTTGTCAACTGACGCCACCGAGCCGCGTCACGCAGCCGTCAAGCGGCGCAGGCTGGCCACCGTGCGCACGGTGGCCTGGGCGGCTTCGGTGCCCTTGGTGACGAAGTGCTCGGCAAAAAAGCGCTGGTGGTCGGCGTGCTCATGAAAATCCTTGGGCGTGAGCACCGCCGAGATCACCGGCACGCCGGTGTCCAGTTGCACCCGCATCAGGGCGCTGATCACCGCATCGGCCACGAACTCATGCCGGTAGATGCCGCCGTCCACCACGAAGGCGCAGGTGGCGATGGCCGCGTGCCGGCCCGCACGCGCCAATTGCTGGGCATGCAGCGGGATCTCGAAGGCGCCGGGCACCTCGATCACGTCGATCTGCTCGGGCGGTATGTGGTGGCGCGCCATCTCGGCCAGAAAGGCATCGCGGCCACGGCACACGATGTCGGCATGCCACATCGCATGCACGAAGGCAAAACGCCGGGGAGTGGCGTCGGCCCAGGAAGCCGACAACGCCGGCACGGAAGGGGTAGCAACAAGCTGATTCATGGAAATCCTCGAAGGTGAGGGGTTGGCCAGAATCAGGGCGCACGAACGCCGGCAGCGCGCCCCCGCCCACACCGGCGGCCGGGCATGCCTGAAGGCACACACAGACGCACGGCGCAGCCCGGGAGGCGCTGCCCGCGAATCGCGCTCTCTTTCATCCGGACTGTCACCGTCGGCCCTGGGTTCACACCAGGTCTGCTTCGCCCGCACCTGGACCGCCGACAGGCGGTTCGTGGCTGGCGAAGGATCGGACCCGCTTGCAAGCGGGCCATCTCCTGCCCCGGCCTGCGTGACAGGCCGGGCGCTCGCGGGCTGGTGCGCCACCGGCTGCAAACATCACAACCGCTGGCGCCATCACCGCCGGTGGGGACTTTCACCCCGCCCTGAGAACGCTGCGACCCGGCCGAAGCCAGGACGCAGGGCGATGCTAACCAGCGGCGGCGACAGGGCGCTACGCTCAGGCGACAGTGCCGCGCAATCGCTGCACGGCCATGGCCGACGGGTCGACCCCGGCTTGCGACAAGCACGCAGGCAGCGGTTGGCCGCACACCAGCGCCGCAGCCAGGGCCGATGCGCCGGCGGCGCTCTGGATGCCATAACCGCCCTGCCCCACCAGCCAGAAAAAACCGGGCACGGCATCGTCGAAGCCGATCACCAGCTCGCCATCGGCCACGAAGCTGCGCAGCCCCGCCCAGGTGGCCGTGGGCCGGCGGATCTGCAGATTCGTCATGGCCTCGATGCGGTGCATGCCCAGCGCGATGTCCAGTTCTTCGGGGCGCACGTCGTGCGGCACGGTGTCGTCGGCATTGGCCGGTGAACCCAGCAACTGCCCCGCGTCGGGCTTGAAGTACCAGCCTTCGTCCACGCCCACCACGGCGGGCCAGCCGGCGGTGGCCACGCCCGCCGGTGCACCAAAGGTGAATGCGCTGCGCCGGCGCGGCACCAGGCCCACCGGCGCCACACCGCACAGGCCGGCCAGCACGTCGCCCCACGCGCCGGCCGCGTTGACCAGCGTGCGTGCGGCCACGGTGCTGCCATCACTGCCATCACCCAGGCGCAGTTGCCACCCGCCCGATGCATCACGCCGGGCGCCGGCCACTTCAGCGCTGCACTGCAGCGTTCCGCCGGCCTGCTTGAAGCCCCGCAAGAAGCCCTGGTGCAGGGCCTGCACGTCGATGTCGGTGGACTCCGGGTCCCAGAGCGCGCCCATCACCTGGTCGGGCCGCAGGCAGGGGACGCGCGCCAAGGCGGCGGCGCCGTCCCAGCGCTGCAGGCCGGCGCAGGCGGGCGCCAGTTCAGCGTGCAGGGTGTCCATGGTGTCGCCCTGGCCGGGCGCGGCCACGTAGAGCACCCCACGCGGCGTGAGCAAGGGCTGGTCGGCAAAGCCGGCGGGTGGCGCATCGTAGAAGGCGCGGCTGGCGCGGGTGAGTGCCCGCGCGGCCGGCGGGCCGTAGCTGGGCATGTACATCGCGGCCGAGCGACCGGTGGAATGGACTCCCGGCTGCGCTTCGCGCTCGACCACCAGCACCCGCAGCGCCCGGCCCGCTTCGGGCTGCAGCAGCCGCCAGGCCAGCGAGGCACCGGCCATGCCGGCGCCCACGATCACCACGTCCCAGTTCGAAGCCGATTCGGTCGCTGTCATGCCCGGCATTCTGCCGCCGAGGCTTCGGGCACACTGCCCCCTTCGACCCCTCGCGCTGCCCACAACATGAACCCCAACGTCATCATCGGCGGCGGCCACGCCGCTGCCCCGCTGTGTGCCGCCCTGGCCGAAGCCGGCCTGGGCGCCCAGGTGCACCTGGTCTGCGCCGAAAGCGCCCTGCCCTACCAGCGCCCGCCGCTGTCCAAGGCCTATTTGAAGAACCCCGCTGAAGGCCTGCAGCCCCACCGCGCCGACAGCTGGTACACCGGCGCCGGCATCACCGTGCACCGCGCCGACGCGGCCGTGTCCATCGACCGCGCCGCCAAGACCGTCACCCTGCAATCGGGCACGGTGCTGCCCTACGGCCAACTGGTGCTGGCCACCGGCACCCGCGCGCGCCGCCTGCCCGCCCTTCCCGAAGGCCTGGCCAATGTGGCGGTGCTGCGCAACGCCGACGATGCACAGCGCCTGCGCGCGCAATTGCCCGACGCCAAGTCACTGACCGTGCTGGGCGGCGGCTTCATCGGCCTGGAAGTGGCGGCCACCGCACGCGCCCAGGGCCTGGCGGTTGAAGTGATCGAAGTGGCCCCGCGCCTGCTGGGCCGCAGCGTATCGGCCGAATTGGCCGCGCACGTGCTGGCCACCCACCAGGCGGCGGGCATCACCGTCACGCTGGGCGCGCAAATCGGCACACAAGCGGGCGACTTCGAGCACGACGGCCAGCGCCTGCAGGCCATCACCGTCAACGGCCAGCGCCAGCCGGTGCAGCTGCTGCTGCTGGGCATCGGCGCCGAACCCGAAACCACCCTGGCCGAGGCGGCCGGCCTGGCCTGCGACAACGGCATCGTGGTGGATGCCGCCTTGCACACCAGCGATGCGGCCATCCTGGCCATCGGTGATGTGGCGCGCTTTCCGGTGTCGGCGCTGTGGGCACCGGCAGGCACCGTGCTGCGGCTGGAGTCGGTGCAGAACGCCAACGACCAGGCGCGTGCCGCCGCGCTCACCCTGCAGGGCCAGAGCCCGGTGTATGCAGCGCTGCCCTGGTTCTGGTCAGAGCAAGGCGGCCTGCGCCTGCAGATGGCCGGCCTGTTGCCCGCGTCCGACACGCCTGGCGCCAACCGCCACCGCAGACCGGGCGCCAACGAAGGCAGCTTCTCGATCTTTCACTACGTGGGTGATTGGCTGCTGTGCGTGGAGTCGGTCAATGCGCCGATGGACCATGTGATGTCGCGCAAGTTGCTCGAAGCGGGCAAGAGCCCGGCGCCGGCCGTGGCCTGCGATCCGGCTGTGGCGCTCAAGTCCCTGCTGGGCTGAGCGGCGCCTCACACCACCGGCGCCAGCGCCTCGATCCGCAGCTGCACGCCCATCAGCCTGGTCTGCGTGCCCTGCACGGCCAGGCCCGCTGCACGGCATCGGGCCAGCACGGCATCCGGGTCGGCCACCGCCAGTTCAAAGCCGACCAGGCCTTCGCGTCCATCGGCGGCCGGCCGCACATCAACCACGCCATCGTCCAGCGCCAGTTGCCAACCGTCGCCCAGGGCCACCGGTGCGGCCAGGCCCAGCACCTGGGCCCAGCGCTCTGCCAGGGCCTGGGGCGCGGGTGCTTGCAGCGTGATGCCGCGCACCCGCTGGCGGCCCGCGGCGCCGGGCTGCACCTGCCAATCCGGCCCGCCCCAGCGCCAGGCGGCGGCCGGCATGGGCTGGTCGATGGAGACGATGGCGCCGCCCACGTCCTTGGGATGCAGGTGCATGGCACGGATGTCGTCTTGGGCCGTGCTCCAGATGCTGCGCACACCCAGCGCGGCAAAACGCACCTTCTCGCGGTCCAGGTCGTCGGTCTGCAGCAGCAACATGTAGCCGCTGTCGCCATGGCGTTCAAGGTGGCGGCCACAGGCGGTGCCGGGCTGCTTGGGCGAGACCACTTCGATGAACTGGTCGCCGAAGCAGAACACCGCGTTGTCGATGCCGAACTCGGCCACGCCGGGGTCACGAAAAGGCGCCGGCAATCCCAGCAACCG
>JANOAQ010000866.1:0-6268 GCA_031411195.1 Burkholderiaceae bacterium
CGACGGGTACGTCGGCCGATTCCCCGAGGGGGTGAGCCGGCGCAAGGCAGTCCAGTGGACTGCCTGTGCCTGGTGAAGGGTCGGGCCAGTTGGCCCGACGCGGCCTGCAAGGCCGGCCAACGGCCCGGCATAGCCGGTTCCGCGGCGGCTGCTTGATGGTGCCGGCGGCGCGTTGAAGACCTGCCGTTCGGCCGTTTGAACAACTGAGAACGACATGGCGATCTACAACCCGCAGGCCCTGCTGGGCACCGAAGAACCCGGCGCCTGGAGCGACCCGGTCGACATCACCTACACCCAGCGCGACGTGCTGCTGTATGCCGTGGGCATCGGCTGCACCGACCTGCGCTACCTCTACGAGAAGCATCCGCAGTTTGCGGTGTTTCCCACCTTTGCCATCCGCTGGGGTGGCGCCGGCCTGGCCATCGACGGCCATGCGCTGCCGCCGTCGCCCGGCCCCATGACGATCGACGCTGAGCGTTGCATCGAGCTGCTGGCCCCGCTGCCGCTGGCCGGTGCGGTGCAGGTGCGATCACGCCTGCTGGCGGTGCACCCGCGTGGCAAGGGCGCCGCCTTTGTCGAGGCCGAAAGCGAAGTGACCGACGTCAGTGGCCGCGTGTGCGTGCGCATGGTGTCCGGCTCGTTCCGGCGCGGCGTGGCCGCCCTGGGCGACATCGAGCCCTTTGCCGGCCGAGGCACCAGCCGCTCGGTGCGCATCGACGTGCCTGATCGTGCGCCCGATGTGGTGGTGGGTGCCACCATCGCCGCCAACCAGGCCCAGCTCTACCGCCTGTCGGGCGACTACAACCCGCTGCACATCGACCCCGAGTCGGCCCGCTTCGGCGGCTTCGACGCGCCCATCCTGCATGGCCTGTGCACCTATGGCCACTGCGGCCACCTGCTGCTGGGCGCCCTGTGCGGCGGCGATGCCGCGCGCTTTGCCAGCCTGCGCCTGCGCTTTTCGTCGCCGGTGATTCCCGGCGAAGCACTGCAACTGCGCGCCTGGCACGACGGCCCGGGCCGCGTGGTCTTCGATGGCCGCGTGGGCGAACGCACCGTGGTCAACAACGCTGCCTTCACATACCGCTGAACTTGCGGCTGAACCTACCGCTGAGTTTTCAGCTGCACCGATTCAAGGACACCCCATGGCCACCATCGACACCGGCACCCCTGATCTCCTGGCCTCGCTGGACGAGGGCGTGCTCACCCTCACCATGAGCCGCCCCGAGGCGCGCAACGCCATGTCGCAGGCCATGAATCTGGCGCTGCAGCAGCAACTGGCCTCGGCCGAGCTCGACCCGGCGGTCAAGTGCATCGTGCTCACCGGCGCGGGCAAGGGCTTTTGCGCGGGTGGCGATGTCAAGGGCATGGCCGCGCGCGGTGATGGCACCGTGGGTGCCCAGACCATCGACGAGGCCATTGCCCGCCAGCGCATCAACCAGCGCGCCACCGCCGGCAAGCTGTTCAAGATGGCCAAGCCGACGATCGCCGCCCTGCCCGGTGCGGCCGCCGGTGCCGGCCTGGCCCTGGCCCTGGCCTGCGATCTGCGGGTGATGGCCAGCAGCGCCATCATGACCACCGCCTTCGCCCGCGTAGGCTTTTCGGGCGACTACGGCGGCACTTATTTCCTCACCCAGCTGGTGGGCTCGGCCAAGGCCCGCGAGTTGTATTTCTTGTCCGACCGCGTCAGCGCCGAAGAGGCCCTGCGCCTGGGCCTGACCAACTGGGTGTGCGCGCCCGATGACCTTGCCGCCAGGACGCAAGCGATTGCCCGCCGCCTGGCCAGCGGGCCCACGGTGGCCCTGCGCTACATGAAAGAAAACCTCAACCGCGCCATGGCCGGCGATGTGGACGAGTGCCTCGATCTGGAAGCCACCCACCACGTGCACTGCGGCCAGACCGAAGACCACCGTGAGGCCACCAAGGCCTTCGTGGAGAAGCGTGAACCCACCTTCAAAGGCCGGTAGTTTGGCTCCCTCCCGAAGCGCCTTCGGCGCCTCCCCCCCAGGGGGGCATCGCCAGCGGTCCGGCGAAGCCGGTCCCGCGGCGCTTGCTGGCTTGCCTGGGTTGTGCGCCTACTTTTGTTTGCAGACTGGAACTCCATGACCGGCATCTCCCGCGTACAGGCCATCGCCGCCGCCACTGCCCCCGGCCAACCGCACGAGCTGGTGGACGAAGTGGTGCGCGGGCGTTTGCAGCGCGTGTTCAAGCTGGCGCCGCCGTCGCTGCGGGCCTTGTTTGAATCGACCGCCAGCGATTTGCCTTTTTTGCGTTACGAAGACGAGCAGTTCACCTATGCCCAGGCCTGGCGCGCGTCGGCCCGCATCGGCCATGTGCTGGTGCATGAATGCGGGGTGCAAAAGGGCGACCGCGTGGCGATTTCGATGCGCAACTACCCCGAGTGGATATTGGCCTTCAACGCCGCCACCTCGGTGGGTGCGGTGGCGGTGGCAATGAACGGCCACTGGCACGCTGAAGAGATGGCCTACGCGCTGCAGGACAGCGGCGCCAAGGTGTTGCTGGCCGACCAGGAGCGGCTCGACCGCTGGGCCGCCGGCCCGCCCACGCCCGGCCTGCAGGTGCTGGCGGTGCGCGCCACGCGCCTGCCTTCGGGCGCACGCGCCCTGCAGCCGATGCTGGACGCGATCGGGGGCGCAATCGGGGGCGCAATCGGCGATGCCACCGCCGACGTGCCCATGCCCGCCGTCGACATCGCGCCCGACGACCTGGCCACGATGCTCTACACCTCGGGCTCGACCGGCCACCCCAAGGGCGTGCCATCGAGCCATCGCAACATCATCAGCGCGCTGATGTCGTGGGAGCTCGACGCTGTCGTGGCCGCCTTGGTGGCCGGCATCGCCCCCGCTGCACCGGACGAGCAGACCGGCACGTTGCTGGCCGTGCCGCTGTTCCACGTCACGGGGCTGCACGCATCGTGTTTGGCCGGCTATCGGCTGCAGCGGCGCATGGTGTGCATGTACAAGTGGGACCCGGAGCTGGCCGCGCAGCTGGTTGATCGCTACCGCCTCACGTCGCTGGTGGCGCCTTCGGCCATGACGGGCGACATGGTGCGCGTGGCCCAGGCCGGTGGGCACGACCTGAGCAGCCTGCTGGTGCTGGGCGGTGGCGGTGCGCCGCGCCCGCCCGAGCAGGTGCGCCAGATCAAGGCCAGCTTCACCAACGCCCTGCCCAACATCGGCTGGGGCATGACCGAGACCAATGCCATCGGCGCGGGTGTGGGCGGCGAGGATTACCTCAACCGCCCCGCCAGCTCGGGCCGCTGCGCGCAGGTGTTGCAGCTCAAGGTGGTGGGCGACGATGGCCAGGCCCTGCCGGCTGGCGAACGCGGTGAGCTGCTGGTGCGCGGCACCTCGGTATTTGCCGGCTACTGGAACCGCCCCGACACCAATGCACAGTCCTTCACCGATGGTGACTGGTTTCGCACCGGCGATGTGGCCTACCTGGACGACGAAGGCTTTCTCTTCATCGTCGACCGCATCAAGGACCTGATCATCCGGGGCGGCGAGAACATCGGCTGCGGCCAGGTGGAAGCGGCCCTGCTGATGCACCCCGACGTGCACGAGGCGGCGGTGTACGCCGTGCCCGATGAGCGCCTGGGCGAAGAAGTGGGCGCCACCGTGTATGGCGATCCCAACCTTGATATCGAGGCATTGCGCACCTTCCTGGCGGCGCATCTGGCCAAGTTCGAGGTGCCGCGCTACATCGTCATATCCGAGGTGCCACTGGCGCGCACGCCTTCGGGCAAGATTCTCAAGCGGCAGATCCGTCAGGCGGCGTTGCAGGCCTTGCCGGGCGGAGGCGCGGCACCCAGCGCGTGAGCAACACCAACGCCGGCCGCTTTCTCACCGGCGCGATCACGCCCACGCTGGCGCGCTTTGCGCTGCCGCTGCTGGTCACCAACTTCCTGCACTCGCTCACCGGCACCTGGGGTGCGCTGTGGGTGGGCCAGGTGCTGGGCCCCAATGCGCTGACGGCGGTGGCCACGGCCAACGTCATCATGTTCATGGTGATGGGCACGGCCATGGGCATCGGCACCGCAGCGGCGGTGGCCATCGGCCAGTCGCTGGGCGCAGGCGACAGCCAAGCCGTCAAGCGGGTTGTGGGCAGCGCCATCGCCTTCGTGCTGGGTTTTGCGGTGCTGGTGGCGGGCATCGGCTGGTTCATCACGCCCGGCGTGGTACGCGCCATGGGCACGCCGCCCGAGGCCAGCGGCTTTGCCATCACCCACCTGCGCCTGACCTGCCTGGCCATGCCTGGCGTCTTCACCTTTTTGGTGATGATGATGCTGCTGCGCGCCACCGGCGATGCCAAGACGCCGTTTCGCTTCACGCTGCTGTGGATCGGCCTGACCTTGCTGCTGGGCCCGCTGCTGCTGACCGGTGCGCTGGGCCTGCCCAAGCTGGGCATGGCTGGCCTGGGCCTGGGCGGCGTGATCGCCAACGGCACGGCCTTGCTCAGCCTGGTGGCCTACAGCCACGCGCGCCAACTGCCCATCGCCCTGCATGGCGACGACCTGCGCCACCTGCGCCCCGACCCGGCACTGGTGCGCCTGCTGATGCGCCGTGGCCTGCCACTGGCGCTGGAATCGGTGGTGGTGCAAGGTGCGTACTTCGTTCTGCTGAGCACCGTCAACACCTTCGGCGCGGCCACGGCGGCGGCCTATGCCGGCGCCGCCCAGCTGTGGGGCTATGTGCAGATGCCCAGCAACTCATTGGCAGCGGCCATGTCGTCGATGGCGGCCATGAACATCGGCGCCGGCCGCTGGGACCGCGTGGGCCAGATCGCCCGGCGTGGCTGCGCACTCAGCTTTGCCATCAGTGCCAGTGCCACGGTGGGCATGTACGCGCTGGGCGACTGGCCGCTGCGCCTGTTCATACCCCAAGGCGGCGAGGTGCTCGACAAGGCCTGGCAGATCAACCTGATCGTGCTGTGGGGCTGGATCGCCCTGTCGGCCACCATGGGCCTGTTTGCCATCATGCGGGCCAACGGCGCGATGCTGGCGCCCATGCTCATCTTTGCTGCCACCATGTGGGGCTGCCGCGTGCCGGTGGCCCTGGCGCTGCAGCCCTGGCTGGGCGAGGCGGCGGTGTGGTGGAGCTTCCCCGCGGGCTCGATCGCGTCGGCGCTGGCTGCGCTGGCCTGGTACCGCTGGGGCGGCTGGCGCAACAAGCCGCTGATGCTGGACACGGCCGAAGCGCCGTTCGACGAAACCCACGTGGGCGAGTGAGCGCCGAAAATTGGCGCCAACACACGCCCGGTGAAACCTCAGCTGCCCAAAGCGGTCTCGTAGCCCGGTTGGCCCGGCAGCAGCACGCCGCGCACCTGGCCTTCGGCATTGACGATCAGGCGTGGGTGGATGGCCGGCAAGTGGCGCTGTGCGGCCGCATGGGCCAGCAAGGCATCGGCGGTGGCAAACGGGGCCAGGGATTGCACCGTGGCCACGGTGGCAAATTCCATCTGGAAGGTGCCGGCCTTCTGGTCGGCCAAGGCAGCGGCCGGGTGCACCCAGCACAGCGTGGTGGTTTCGCCCGCATCCACCTCGGGCACCTGGCCCACCGGCGCCTTGGCAACGAAGAACAGCGTGTCAAAGCGCTTGGGCACGCCCACCGGCGTGACCCAGCGGCTCCACGGCTGCAGGCAAGATGTGGCCAGCGGCGCATGGGCGTCGGCCGCCAGCGCAGCCAGGGGCGCACCAGCGTGCAGGCGGGAGCGCAGCGGTGCCCAGCCACCGGCCGGCGGTGCGTGGTGGTCGGGCGCACCCAGCCACAGGCCGCATTCTTCAAAACATTCACGCAGACCGGCCACCGCAAACGCACCGGCCTGTTCACCCACCTCGGTGACGGTGCCCACGCGCTGGATCAGCGAATCGAGCGATTCATCACACGCAGCCAGCGTGTCGGGTGCGCCATCGGCGCCGTCCACCGCGCCACCCGGAAACACATACGCCCCCGGCATGAAGCTGGCCTGCATCGAGCGCTTGACCATCAACATTTCCAAGCCCGAAGGGCCGTCGCGCACCACCAGCGTGGTGGCCGCCAGACGTGGCACCACAGGGGCAACGGCTTGTCGGGGTGGGGTGGTCATGGATCGGTCTCCGTTTGCTTATTTGGCCAGCGTAGCGGCGCGCGCCTACAGTGCCAGTCGCCTGGGTGTCTGTGCTCCGGGCTTTGGAACTGCGGCTTTGGCGCGGGCTGCGGCCCAGGCAGGCGGGGTGGCCGCCCGGGCTCCTGAAGTTTGTTTAAGTCGCCCG
>JANOAQ010000867.1:0-5671 GCA_031411195.1 Burkholderiaceae bacterium
CCCCAGGGCACATCGGGCCCGGCTTCAGTGGCGCCGGCCGCGCCGGCCAAGCGGGCGCAGCATCACCGCCGCACCCAGCAGCCACAGCGCCCAGCTGGCGGGCTCGGGCACCAGGGACACGCCCTGGTCGAGCGACACCAGCCGCAGGCTGTGGCCGTCACCTTGCTGAAGGTTGAAAGTCCAGCCCGACTGCAGGCCTTGCACATCCACCGCCGTGCTGGCGTCCAGTGCCAGCGTGCCGCCCACCTGCAACAGGTCGAAGACATCACCGGCCCTGGGCGCAAAGCCGCTCAGGAACTTCAACACCACGCGCCCGCCGCTCATCTGCAGGTTGCCGGTGACCTGCAGCACGTCGTAGCTGACACCGGCCTCGAGGCCGGCGATCTCCAGCTCCAGCGTGGCCTGGCCGCTGAGGGTGACATTGCCGTCGATCTGCAGCAGGCCCGGGCTGTTGCCCGGGGTGATGCGGCCATCGGTGCCCATCACATCGGCGTGGATGCGGCCCTGGTTGCCGCCGATCTGGCCGCCACCGCCCAGGCCGATGAGGGTGCCGCGGGCCTCGGCACCGTTGTGTACCGACAGGAAGCCGTTGAGCACCATGTCGGTGAAGGTGAGCGTGGTGCCCGTGTCATGCACCAGCAGGCTGCTGCCGGTATCGATGTCGATCAGGCTTTGCACCGTGACGGTGCTGCCATTGGCGATGTCCCATTGGCCGCTGCGGCTGCCTTCAAGGCTGCTGATGGTGGCCGTGGCCATGGTGACGCGGGCGTTGCTGAAGCGCGCGATGCCGGCCTGCACGGCCAGGGCGTTGACACCCGCCTGGGTGCCGGCGTCCCAGCGGGCGCCGTCGCGCACTTCGAGCGTGCCACTGGGCAGCACCTGGATGCCCACGTTCGACATCTGGCTGCCAGCGCCTTGCACCCGCAGGGTGGCGGTCTGCGACAACTGGCCGTTGCCAACGGTGATGACCGTGGCGTCTTCGCCCAGCAGGGCGCCGCCGCCGCTGATGGTGACGTTGGCGTTGGCCAGTGCGCCGATGTTGACTGCGCCGCCGCGCAGCGCCAGCGTGCTGCCGGCGCCGTCCACCACCACATCGCCGGTGGTGTTGGCATGTGCCGCCACCGTCAGGCCCTGGGTGCGCAGCATGGCGCCGTTGCGCACGGTGACTTGGCCATTGGCGCCGTTGGCCGCACCGCCCACCGTCACCTGCGAGACGTCGAGCAGGCTGCCGGCGCCGTCCAGTTCCAGGCGGCCGCTGGCGGCGGCTATGAACGAGCCCAGGAACACCCGGTCGGTGCGCAGCACCGAGCCGCCGACCACCCGCAGCAGGCCGTCGGTGCCGAAGCCGCCGGTGCCCACCGACACGCCGCGCAGCTTGGGGCCGCCCATCAGCAGCTGGGCGCCACTGTCCAGCACCAGGCTGGCTCCGCTGTTGCCACTGCCAACGCGCACGTCGCCGGCGTCGGCGCGCACGGCGCCGTTGAGAAGGCTGGTCTGGCCGCTGAGCACCGACAGCGCGTTGGCGCCGGCTGGCAGATCGGCATTGGTCAGGCGCAGGCTGTGGCCGCCCATCTGCAGCGTCAGGTCGAGGCCGGTGCTCATCGACGCCCACGAGTGGGCGGCGTCCAGCGTCAGTGACAGCCCGGCGCCGGGCATGCGTGCGGGGATGTCGGCACGGAACTCCACCAGCGTGGTGCGGGCGGGCACCGGATCATCGGGCGCATCGGGCGATTGCCAGAGGCTCTTGCGTGCGTCCAGGATGCCCTGCACCGGGCCGATGTACTGCGACACCTGCGCCGCAGGCGGCGGTGGGGGTGGTGGCGGAGGCGGTGGAGGCGGCGGGACCGGGCACGACTGCGACACTTTGCCGCAGCCGCAGCCATTGCTGTCCGGTAGGCACAGAGCCTTGGCCGCAGGCGACATCTGAACGGCCACCATCAGGGCGGCGATGCGGGCGAGGGTGAAAGTCTTCATGCGGTGGGCTCCCGATCGATCAGGCCCGCAGGTTAGCCGGCCACCGTCTCCGAAGCGTCTCAGGCCGGTGTGCTGCCGCCCCCGATTTCAGGGGGTGTGTGGCGCTGCGTCGACGTTGGCCGCCGGGTCTCAGCCGGCGCCGGGCCGCCCCAAGGCGGCTGAGCGCCCCCTCGGGGGGCAGGCGCGAAGCGACGTGGGGGCGGGCACCTCAGCCGGCGCCGGGCCGCCCCAAGGCGGCTGAGCGGCCCCTCGGGGGGCAGGAGCGAAGCGACTTGGGGGCGGGCATCTAAGGCCGCGCATCGGCCGAGCGCACCCGCTGATCGATGGCGCCGAACAGGCTCAAGCCGCCGGCGCCTTGCACTTCGATGCGCACGCTGTCGCCGTGCCGCAGCCAGGGCGTGCGTGCTTCGCCCCATTCAGCCACCTCCTGCGCCCGCTTCGCGGCCAGGCAGGCAACGCCCTGGGTCGCATCAACCAGCTCGGGCGAGCCGCCGCCAACGATGCTGCCGGCGCGCACCGGGCGGGTCTTGGCCAAGTGGGCGATCAGGTGGCCGAAGTGGCCCGCAGAACCCGGCCCTGCGTCAGTCAGCCCCAGACACCGGCCGTTGACGCTGGTCTGCACCGTCAGGTGCGCGCGGCCGCCTTGCCAGGCATCGCCCAGTTCGTCGGGCGTCACCGCCACCGGGCCGAAGCTGGTCGCCGGCCGGCTGTGCAGCAGGCCCCGGCCGGCGGCCCGCTCGTCGGGCTCCAGCGCGCGCAGGCACCAGGCATTGCCCAGCACCAGCAGGCGGATGCCGTCCAGGCCTTGTTCCGGGCTGGCACCGGTGTCTACATCAGCGGTGATGGCCGCCAGTTGCGCGCCCAGGTCGATGCCCCAGGCCTCGGCACCAAAAAAGGCGTCATCGGTCGCGCCCATCAGGCAGGCATTGCCGCCCTGGGCCGCTCCTTCGGCCCACAGGCCCGCACGCGGCAGGGGTGCCATGCACTGGCGCGGATCGAAGGAAAACGCGTGCCGAGCCTTGCCCTGATTGAGCGTGACGTACAGGTCCTGCAACTGCGGCGATACGAAGTTCCAGTCGTCCAGCACCTGCTGCAGCCGGGTGGCCGAGCCGGTGGCGTAGTGGGCCAGGCCCAGGTCGCGCGAGACGACGACCAGTTGGCCGTCGCGAGAGCCGTCTTTGTAGGTGGCGAGCTTCATCAGGAGGAGGGTGTGTCAGGCAGGCCGGCCCCGGCGGCGCCGAGGCAACGGTGGCAGCATTGTCTGATGGCGCCGCCATCCGATCCGTCCCCATCCGAATGGCTTGCCGACGGCGGCCTGGCGGCGGCGCCACTACGCTGGCGCCGCAGCGCAGGCTGGCTGCTGGCCGCAGGCGGCGTGCTGTGCCTGCACATCGTGCTGTTGCAAAGCCTGGCGCCCACGGCCCGCCCTGCCAGGCTGGGGCCGGGCGAGGCCCGGCGGCATGCCGCGCCGCTGCAGGTGCGGGCACTGCCCTTGCCGACTGCGATGTTGCCAACGGTGGCGCCACCGGCCGGCATGGCGGCGCCGCCTGCCTTGCCTCGACCGGCAGCGGCAGTGCCCCTGCCCGTGCCCGTGCCCGTGCCCCTGCCGGCGCTTTTGGCCCTGGACCCGGCCCGGCCGGCGCTGGCCGACGTGGCACCCGCCCAGCCTGCCCCGCCCACTGCCGTGGCGGCCGACACGGATGCCACCGGGCTGACCGCCGATGAAGGTGGCGCCGGTGAGCCGCCACCGCTGTACGCCACCCGCCTGCCCGAGCCAGCGCAGTTGCGCTACGCCTTGTCCTACAACGGCCAGGTGGGTGAAGCGGTGCTCACCTGGCGCCACGATGGCCAGCACTACAAACTGTTGCTCGATGGGGGCGGGGCCATCCGCCCGCTCGTGGTGCAGGCCAGCGAAGGCGCAGTGGATGCCGCCGGCCTGGCGCCCGAGCGCTTTGTCGACCGGCGCCGGGGCGGGCGCAGCCAGGCCGCCAACTTTCAGCGTGAGCGGGGGCGCATCGGCTTTTCGGGCCCGGCCACCGAGCACCCGGCCTGGCCTGGTGCACAAGACCGGCTGAGCTGGCTGGTTCAGTTGGCGGCCATCCGCGCAGCGGGCGAAGTGGGGCCGCAGATCCGGCTGTTCGTGGTCGATGCCCGTGGTACGGCGGGCCTGTGGCACCTGCAGCGCCAGCCTGATGAGCCGCTGGCCCTGCCCGATGGCGAGCGGCAGGTCGAGGTATGGCGGCGCGAGCCTCTCCGGCCCGAAGGCCTGCGGGTAGAGGCCTGGCTCGACCCGGCCCGGGGCCATTGGCCGGTGCAACTGCGCTTCACCGCAGTGCGCTCGGGTGATGTGTTCGGGCTGCGTCTGGTGGCCGGCCCGGTGCCGCCGCCGCCCATGGCACCGTGATGCCGGCACCCTGACTGCGGGGGTGGCCAGGCCTTGCAGCCGGGTCGCACGGCCCCATCTGCCAAGTCAGGAGACCTCAGATGCAAACGTTCTACAGCTCGGACAGCTTCGTCGTCGTGGCGTTCAACCTGCCCGCCGAGGGCGACGCCTCGCATGCTGGCGGCCAGTCGCAGCGCGGCGGCTTCGAGATCGTCGACAAATTCAGCCGCAAAGAGATCTTTCTCGAAGGCGCGGTGGCGCACTCCTTCCAGCAAGGGGTGCGGGCCCTGGTGGCACAGGGCCCTGAAGGCGACAGCGAAGCCTTGCAGGCGCGCCTGGACGACTACATCGCCGGCTTTGCCCAATTGGCCCAACAACCGGTGTTGCTGCACTGAGCTGGGCGGTGCAAGCGGTCGAGCGGCCTTTTACAATCTGGCGATGAGCCCAGCCGCCGCCCCACGCCCCGATCGACGCGCCTACACCCGCGCACAGGGCCTGCCCGCTCTGTTGGCGCAGCGCATTGCCATCATCGACGGCGCCATGGGCACCATGATCCAGCGCTACAAGCTGACCGAGGCCGATTTTCGCGGCGCGCGTTTTGCCGACCACGGCAAAGACCTCAAGGGCAACAACGACCTGCTGCAACTCACCCGGCCCGACGTGGTGCGCCAGATCCACGACCAGTACCTGGCCGCCGGCGCCGATCTGATCGAGACCAACACCTTCGGCGCCACTTCCATCGCGCAGGAAGACTATGGCCTGGGCCACATTGCCCGCGAGCTCAATGTCGAAGCGGCGCGCATCGCCCGGCAAGCGTGTGATGCTGCCAGCACACCCGATCACACCCGCTACGTGGCCGGCGCCCTGGGCCCCACGCCCCGCACCGCCAGCATCAGCCCCGACGTGAACGACCCGGGCGCGCGCAACACCAGCTTCGACGAACTGCGCGCGGCCTACTTCGAGCAGGCCAGCGGCTTGCTCGAAGGCGGCTGCGACCTGTTCCTGGTCGAGACCATCTTCGACACGCTCAATGCCAAGGCCGCCATCTTTGCGCTGGATGAGCTGATGGCGCAGACCGGCGAGCGCCTGCCGGTGATCATCAGCGGCACGGTCACTGACGCTTCGGGCCGCATCCTGAGCGGGCAGACCGTGCCGGCCTTCTGGAACAGCGTGCGCCATGCCCGCCCGTTGGCCGTGGGCCTGAACTGCGCCCTGGGCGCGGCGGTGATGCGGCCCTACATCGAAGAGCTGGCCAAGGTGGCCGGCGACACCTTCATTAGCTGCTACCCCAACGCCGGCTTGCCCAACCCCATG
>JANOAQ010000868.1:0-6878 GCA_031411195.1 Burkholderiaceae bacterium
TGGGGCAGGGCGTCTACACCTCGATGCCCATGCTCATCGCCGAAGAGCTCAACGTCGACATCCAGAAGGTCAAGGTCGCCTTTGCGCCACCGGGCAAGGTGTATGGCAATGCGCTGATCTTCGGCCTGCAGCTCACCGGCGGTTCCACCTCGGTGCGCGAGGGCTATGACAAGCTGCGCCTGGCCGGCGCCCAGGTCCGAGAGATGCTGGTGGCCGCTGCCGCCGCCCAGTGGAAGGTCGACGCCAGCACGCTGAAGGCCGACAACGGCTTCGTTACCGGCGCCAATGGCAAGAAGGCCAGCTACGGCCAGTTGGCCGATGCCGCATCCAAGCTGCCGGTGCCTGAAAAGCCCGCCATGAAGGACCCCAGCCAGTTCCGCATCGTCGGCAAGAAGACCACCCGGCTGGACACGCCTTCCAAGGTCAATGGCTCGGCGCGTTTTTCCATCGACGTCAAACTGCCCGGCATGGTGTACGCCTCGCTCGAGCAATCACCGGTGCAGGGCGGCACGGTCAAGAGCTTCGACGCCAGCAAGGCCAAGGCCATGCCCGGCGTGTTGGAAGTGGTGCAGATCCCCGACGGCGTGGCCGTGGTGGCCGACACCTACTGGCATGCCGTCAAGGCCCGCGAGGCCCTGGTGGTGCAGTGGGACGAAGGCGCCAATGCCAACCTCAACACCCAGGCCATGTTCGACGGCACGCGCGCTGCGCTGGCCAGCGGAAAACCCATCCCGCTGAAGAAGGAAGGCGATGCCGATGCTGCGGTGGCCGCCGGCACCAAGGTGGTCAAGGCCGAGTACCTGACGCAGATGCTGTCGCATTCGCCGATGGAGCCGATGAATTTCACGGCCCACTTCGAAGGCGACCGCATCCGCCTGGTCGGCTCTACCCAATGGCCCGACGCGGTGCAGGGCGCGGTGGCCAAGATGCTGAACCTGAAGGTCGAGAACGTGGCGGTGGAAAACACCTTCCTCGGTGGTGGTTTCGGCCGGCGCATCGACTTCGACTACATCCTGCAGGCCGCGCAGATTGCCAAGGCCGTGCCCAACAAGCCGGTCAAGCTGATCTGGACCCGCGAAGACGACATGCAGCACGACTTCTACCGGCCGCTCGCGGTGCACCAACTGGCCGCAGCGCTGGGTGCCGATGGCAAGCCTTCGGCGCTGACCTGGCGCGTGGCCTCGCAGTCGGTCACCGGCCGCGTATTCGGGCTGCCTCCCGAGGCGCCCGATGGCCTGATGAGCGAAGCCGGGGTGCCGCAGTACGACATCCCGGTGGCGCGCCACGACGTGGTCAAGCACGACGCCGGCTTGCGGGTAGGCTACTGGCGTGCGGTCAGTCACAACATGAACGCCTTCGCCAACGAGACCTTCATCGACGAATGTGCGGCCGCTGCTGGCAAAGACCCGGTGGCCTACCGCATGTCGATGCTGGACAAGAGCCCGCGCATGGCGGCGGTGCTCAAGCTGGCGGCCGATAAATCGGGCTGGGGCAAAGCTGCACCGGCAGGCCGCTCACGCGGGGTGGCCATGATGGAAGGCTACGACAGCTACCTGGCCCAGGTGGTCGAGATCTCGATGAAAGATGGCGCGCCGGTGGTGCACAAGGTCACCGTGGTGGCCGATGTCGGCGCCATGGTCAACCCCGACACGGTAGAGGCGCAGATCCAGTCGAGCGTCGTCTTCGGTCTGTCGGCCGCGCTGTGGGGCGAGATCACCGTCGACAAGGGCCGGGTGCAGCAGTTCAACTTCGACAAATACCGTGTGATGCGCAACAACGAGGCACCGGTAATCGACATCACCCTGCTGCAGAGCAAGGACAAGCCAGGCGGTATCGGTGAGCCGGCCGTGGCGCTGACTGCGCCAGCCGTGGGCAATGCCATCTTCGCGGCCACCGGCAAGCGGGCACGCCGCACGCCGTTTACGCCGGAGTACCTGGCCAAGGCCTGATCCGCTTCCAGCATCAGCCCACCAGGGGGCGTGCGGCCGCAAGGCTGCACGCCCCCTGTGCCTTTGGCACGGGCTTGGGCACGGGCTTGGGCACGGGCTTGGGCATGTACCTGGGGCGACTGCGCCGGCCCAGGTCGCCTGCGAGAATCAGCAGATGAATGAATGGTGGATGCCGGGGCTGTTGGTGTTGTTGGGCGGGCTCAATCTGTTGGGCTGGATCTGGGCCTTGTGGCGGGCCACGCGGCGGCCCACCGTCGTCGAGGTGGCGGCCGCCACCGAGGCCCAGCGCCTGGCCATAGACACACCCTTGCAGGCCCTGTCGGCGTCGCTGGGCCAGGCGCTGGCGCTATCCAACCGCCAGCAGACCGAAGCCGCCGAGCGCACCGGCCGCGAACTGCGCACCGAGCTGCAGGACAGCGCCCGTGCGGGACGGCAAGAGTTGTCGAGCACCCTGGCCACTTTCCAGCAGACGCTGCTGACGCAAAGCGGCGATGTGGCTCGCACCCAGAACGAGCAGATCGATTCGTTCCGCACCCAGCTGGCCACCATGCAGCAGCTGGTGGCGCAATCGTTGCAGCAAGCCGGGGCCCAGCTGGTGGCCCAGGGCCAGGCAGCGCGCGAGGCGCAGGATGGCGCTCTGCGGCGTTTCGGCCTGCAATCGAACGAGGCGCTGCAGCAGTTCGGCAGCCAGTCGGGTGAAGGCCTGCAGCGCCTTAGCGCCACGCTGGCCGAGCAGCTCAAGACCCTGGGAGACGCCAACGAGCGCCGCCTGGCCGAGGTGCGGCAGACGGTGGAGGGCCGCCTCACCTTGCTGCAGCAGGGCAACGAGGCCAAGCTCGAACAGATGCGCGCCACGGTGGACGAAAAACTGCATGCCACGCTGGAGCAGCGCCTGGGCGAAAGTTTCAAGCAGGTGGCCGAGCGCCTGGAGCAGGTGCACCAGGGCCTGGGCGAGATGCAGGGCCTAGCGCGCGACGTGGGATCGCTCAACCGGGTGCTGACCAATGTGAAAAGCCGAGGCATTTTCGGCGAAGTGCAGCTGGCCGGCCTGCTGGAGCAGGTTTTCACGCCCGAGCAGTACGCCGCCAATGTCGAGACCATTCCGGGCAGTGGCGCACGGGTTGAATTTGCCATCCGCCTGCCCGGGCGGCATGGGAAAGAAGGCGGTCCGCCGTTGTGGCTGCCCATCGACGCCAAGTTTCCACGTGAGGACTACGAGCGCCTGCTCGATGCGCAAGAGCGTGCCGACGCCCCGGCGGTGGAGGCGGCGGCCAAGGCCATCGAGCTGCGACTGCGTCTAGATGCCAAGAGCATCCGCGAAAAGTACATTGCCGAGCCGCTCACCACCGAATTCGGCATTCTCTTCGTGCCGACCGAGAGCCTGTATGCCGAAGCCCTGCGCCGACCGGGCCTGATGGAAGCCCTGCAGCGTGAGCACAAGGTGAGCCTGGCCGGACCCACCACCTTGCTGGCCACGCTGACCAGCCTGCAGATGGGCTTTCGCACGCTGGCCCTGGAGCAACGCAGTGCCGAGGTCTGGGAGGTGCTGGGCGCCGTCAAGACCGAGTTCGGCAAGTTCGGCGACGTGCTGGCCAAGACCAAGAAGAAGCTCGACGAAGCCAGCAAGACCATCGACCAGGCAGAAGTGCGTACCCGTGCCATGTCGCGCCAGCTTCGCAGTGTTGAAAGCCTGCCCGAGCACCGCGCCCAGCAGCTGCTGCCCGGCCTGCAGGCCGATGACGGGGCCGAGGCCGAAACCCCTGCCGACAACAACAGCGACTTGAGCGACGGCCTGGGCGGATGAACGCGGCGCCGCCCTCGCCGGTACAGGCCGGCGCCCCCAGCCCGCCACCATCGGCACCCTCCCTGGCCCGCCTGCTGACGCTGCTGATGGTGGGCCAGATCGCGATGCATGCGGCCATGGCAGGCCAGCGCATGGCCGCGCCGCTGCAAGCCCTGCAATCGGGCCAGAGCGCCTGGACGGTGGGGGTCTTGCTGGCCTTGTTTGCAGCCTTGCCGGTACTCACCGCCATGCCGGCCGGGCGCATGGTCGACCGCCTGGGATACCACCAGCCGCAAGGCCTGGCCATCGCCTTGTCGGTGGTGGGCGTGGGCTGTGCGCTGGCTGCCTGCTGGCTGAGCGGGCCGTGGCAGTTTGGTCTGCAGTGTGTGGGGGCGGCTTGCTCAGGCACCGGCACCAACATCGGCGTGATTGTGGTCTCACGCGCGGCGGGTCAACTGGCTAACGACAGCACCGAGCGGCT
Source organism: Burkholderiaceae bacterium (assembly GCA_031411195.1). GTDB lineage: Bacteria > Pseudomonadota > Gammaproteobacteria > Burkholderiales > Burkholderiaceae_C > Pseudaquabacterium. The sequence goes on from JANOAQ010000868.1 coordinate 4,214, forward strand.
GCGCGTCTTCAGCTGGCTGGGCATGGCCTATTCGATCGCCAACGTGCTGGGGCCGGTGGCGGCGGGTTTCATGATCGACGCGGGTGGTTTTGCCGCCGCCTACGGGCTGCTGCTGGCCATGCCCTGGGTGTCGCTGCTGGTGCTGCGCCGGGTCCCGGTGCAGGCGCGGCCGCCCTCACCCCCGCCGCGTCTGCCTGGTGCCAGCCGCTGGGATCTGCTGAACCTGCCCGGCTTCAAACGCCTGCTCTTCATCAACTGGCTGCTGTCGGCCAGCTGGGACGTGCACAGCTTTGCAGTGCCGGTGCTGGGCCACGAGCGCGGCTATTCGGCGTCCACCATCGGCCTGGTGCTGGGCGTGTTCACCACCGCCGTGACGCTGGTGCGCTTTGCCATCCCCATGCTGGCGCACCGTTTGCACGAGCCCACCGTGCTGCGGGTGGCCATGGTGATGACCGGGGCGGTGTTTGCCATCTACCCCTTTGCCGCCACGCCTTGGATGATGGCCGGCTGTGCCCTCTTGCTGGGCCTGGCCCTGGGGGCCGTGCAGCCCATGATCATGAGTGCATTGCACCACCTCACGCCCGATCACCGGCACGGCGAGGCCATTGGCTTTCGCTCGATGGCCATCAATTTTTCCAGCAGCGTGATGCCCCTGGGCTTCGGCCTGGCCGGCACGGCGCTGGGGCCAGCGGCCGTGTTCTGGTTGATGGGTGCAGCCGTGGGCGGCGGCAGCTGGGCCGTGGTGGGCCTGAAGCGGGTGTTCCACGGTGCCAGCCTTGATCCCACCGAGCGAAGCGACTGAGCCAGGCGGCCCGCAGGTGTCGGCTGGGTCTTGCCCTCAAAAGCGAATGCCGCTGGCCGACCCGGCTGGGGGTGGTGGTTCGGGCGAGGGTCGAGGCAGTGGCGGGGCCTCGGCCGCCACCGGTGCACGGGGCGCCAGCGGCGCCGGCGTGGGGGCTTGGTAGTTGCGTGGCAATCTTGATTCACGCGGGTATCCGGCCAGATCGAGCGTGGACTGCCATTCGGCATCGAGCAGGCCACGCAGCGCCTGGCTGCCCACCAGCAGGGTCGGCAGGCTGCGGGCGCCGCTCAGGCGCTGCAGCGCGCCCGCATCGTCGTCGGTGGACACGGTGCGCTCGGCAAACGGAATGCCGCGCTGCTGCAGCAGCTTGCGTGCACTGTCGCAGGGCTGGCATTCATTGCCGGTGTAGAGCGTGACGGGAAAGCGCGCCGCCACTTGGCGCAGTTCGATGGGCAGGATCGTCGCAGCAACGCCAGGTGCGGGCTGCACCGTGCCGCCCCGCATGGCCTGTATCTGCGCGCCCGAAGCGGGCGCCACTGGTCGGTCGGTGTAGGTGATGCGGCCGTCGGGCCCCACCACCTTGTACTGCGCCAGGGCAGAAAAAGACGCGCCGGTCAGCAGGACAAGGACGAGAGGAAGTCGCATGCCCGCAATCTAACCGAAGCGCGCCGGCAGTGCAGGCCGTTCAGCAGACGTCGTGGAACCGGCTTGGTCGGGCCACTGACGGCGCCCCCCTGGGGGGGCGCCGCAGGCGCTCCGGTGGGGTGGGCGGTCACGCCATGCCTTGGTGGCGCAGCAAGGCGTCGATGGTCGGCTCGCGGCCACGGAAGGCGCGAAAGCTGTCCATGGCCGGGCGGCTGCCGCCGGCCTCCAGGATTTCGCGGCGAAAGCGCTCGCCGACAGCGGGATTGAAGACGCCTTGTTCTTCAAAAGCTGCAAACGCATCGGCCGATAACACCTCGGCCCACTTGTAGCTGTAATAGCCCGCCGAATAGCCGCCGGCGAAGATGTGCGAGAAGGTGTGCTGGTTGCGGGCAAACGCCGGCGGCGGCTGCACGGCCACCTCGGCGCGCACCTCGTCCACCACCGCCTGCACACGCTGGGCGGCACCGGTCTCGTGGTGCAGCCGCATGTCGAACAGCGAAAATTCCACCTGACGCAAGGTTTGCAGCCCACTCTGGAAGTTGCGGGCCGCCAGCATGCGGTCGAACAACTCGCGCGGCAGCGGCTCGCCGCTGTCGACATGGGCGGTCAGGCGCGACAACACGTCCCATTCCCAGCAGAAGTTCTCCATGAACTGGCTGGGCAGTTCCACCGCGTCCCACTCGACGCCGGAGATACCCGAAACCGCCAGTTCATCGACCTGGGTGAGCATGTGGTGCAGGCCATGGCCGAACTCATGGAAGAGCGTAATCACGTCGTCATGTGTCAGTAGGGCTGGTTTATCGCCTTTTTCGTCGCTGATTCCGTCGGCGAAATTGCAAACCAGATGCGCCACAGGCGTTTGCAGCTCATGTGTATCCACGCGAAGCCAACGGCCGCGAGCATCATCCATCCAGGCCCCGCCGCGTTTGCCGTTCCGTGCGGCAGTGTCTAAATAAAACTGCGCTAAGAGTTGACCGTTTTGCTCGATTCGATAAAACCGAACCTTTTCGTTCCAAGTCGGCGCTACGTCTAAAACGATGCGCACATCAAACAGCGACTCGATTTTGGCGAACAAGCCATCCAGCACTTTGGGTAATTGGAAGTAGTTTTTAACGTCCGATTCAGAGTACGCATATCGCGCTTCTTTGAGCCACTCGGAGACAAATGTCCAGTCCCATGGCTGCGGGTCATCCAGCCCAAGCTCAGCTTTTGCAAACT
>JANOAQ010000869.1:0-10147 GCA_031411195.1 Burkholderiaceae bacterium
ATGGCGCCGATGGAGACGCGCCGCCATCGTGACAGCACACCCAGCGGGCATTGGATCAACCACGCGCCGGTGCAATGCGCCGATCAGCGGGGCGACAACCGGCCATTCCGCTGGGCAAGTGGCCACAGTGCAGTGCCCGAAGGGGTGCTGGCTACACTGGCCCCACGATGCAAGGTCAACTCTTTACCCAGGACTTTCTCCACCGCGGCATTCGGGACACCCCTCCCTGGCAAGCGTTGGATGCATCGGCGCTGGCAGCCTTCGAATCGGCATTGCGTGCGCTGTTTGCACCCTACAGCACCTCGTCCACCCTGAACGAGGCACAGACCGAGCAACTGCTGATCGAGCAGGTGCTGGTCCAGCTGGGCTGGGGTGATGACTACCTGCCACAGGTCAACCTGTCGGGCCGGCGCCGGGAGGACGTGCCCGATGTGCTGCTATTTCCCGACTCGGCCGCCAAGGCAGCGGCCATTGCCGAACCGCGTGACGACCGGCGCTTTCGCCACGGCCTGGCCATCCTGGAGGCCAAACGCTGGCTGCGGGCGCTTGACCGCGGCGACCCGGCCGAGCCGCTCGACCCCGATGCGCCGTCGTCGCAGATGCTGCGCTACCTCAGCCGTGTGGATGTGGTGGCCGACCGGCGCCTGAAGTGGGGCATCCTGACCAATGGCGCGGTGTGGCGCCTGTACTGGCAAGACGCCCGCTCACGCGCTGAAGAGTTCTTCGAGATCGATCTGGCTGCGGCACTGGGTGTGCCCGGCGTGCAGCCTGCGCTGGACGACCCGGAACCCAACCACGCCATCAAGCTGTTCTTTCTGTTCTTCAACCGAGCGGCCTTTCTGACCCAGCCCTGGGACAGCGAACCCCGCAGCTTCCACGCCTACGCCCGCAACGAGGCCCGCCGCTACGAAGAGAAGGTCTCGCAAGACCTTGGGCAGCGGGTCTTCGAGGAGGTCTTTCCGCAGCTGGCCGAGGCCTTGGCGCGCGGCGACCTGCAATCGCGCAAACAGTCCATCGGCTACGGCAGCTACACCCGCCAGCAGTACACCACCGAGTACCTGGACGAGGTGCGCGAGTCGGCGCTGATCCTGCTGTACCGCCTGCTGTTCTTGTTCTACGCCGAAGACCGATTGCTGCTGCCGGCGCATGACCCGCGTTATGCGCCTTACAGCGTGCGGGCGCTGCGCGAGCGCGTGCGCGACGGCATCGACGCCGGCAAGGCGTATTCATCGCGGCTGGACAACATCTGGCGCGACCTGCAAGGCGTGTTTCTGCTGATCGACGAGGGCGATGACGCGGTGGGCATGCCGGCCTACAACGGCGGCTTGTTCGAGCGCGCCCGCGCCCCGCTGCTGGAGCGCACCCGCGTGCCCGATGCGGTGATGGCGCCGATCATCGATGCCCTGTCGCGCCGCACCGAAGACCTGTTGCGCGCCTGGATTAACTACCGCGACCTGTCGGTATCGCACTTGGGCAGCATCTATGAGCGCCTGCTCGAATACAGCCTGGTGCACGAGGTGCAGGCCGCCGAAAGCCAGCTGGCCGTCAACCCCGACTGGCCTGAGATCGACCGCATCGTGGCCCGCCCGGCCAGCTTTGCGCGCAAAGTCTCGGGCAGCTACTACACGCACGACGATCTGGTGCGCCTGGTCTTGCGTGAATCAGTGGGCCTGCTGGCCAGTGAGCGCATCACCCGTTTCGACGAGGCCATCACCCGCTGGCAAAAGCGCAGCACGCTGAGCGAACCGCTGTGGAACCAGCTTGATGGCACGGCCGAGGCCGGCCAGCGTGATGCGATCGACCCAGCCACGCAGATTCTGGAGCTGACCGTCTGCGACCCCGCAATGGGCAGTGGCCACTTCCTGGTGACACTGGTCGATGACCTGGCTGACCGGGTACTTGAAGCTGCCAGCCATGCCAGCGCGGTGGTCAACCGCCAACCCTGGGCCGCGCACCTGGTTGAACGCGGCCGGCCCTGGGAAAGCCCGGTGATCGGCCGCATCGCCCACATCCGGCGCAGCATCCGCGAGTCTGCCCATAAGCACGGTTGGGCGGTGACGGACGCGCAACTGGACGACCGGCACATCGTGCGCCGCATGATCCTGAAGAAGACGATCTTCGGCGTCGACAAGAACCCGATGGCGGTGGAGTTGGCCAAGACGGCCTTGTGGCTGCACACCTTCACCGTGGGCGCGCCGCTGAGCTTTCTGGACCACCACCTCAAGTTGGGCGATTCGCTGCACGGCGAGCGGCTGGGTGCGGTGCAGGCTGATCTGTCTGCCTTGGGCATGCTGTTCAACCAGGGTGAGCTGGAGCGGCTGGCTGTGGCCGCACGCGGCCTGGCACAGGTGGCCGATCTCACCGACGTTGACATTGCCGAGGCGCGTGAATCCAAGCGCCTGGCCAACGACGCCGAGCAGCGCACCGCACCGCTGCACGCCCTGCTGGACTTCTGGCGGGCATTGCGCTGGCTGCTGCCGGGCTGGCCGGTGGCGAATTTGCAACGCCTGGACCGGCTGACGGACGAACCCATGCGGGCAGCTCTGGCCGAGCTGATCTCCCCCGGTCGCAACCTGGTCGAGCTTCTGGCCCAAGGCGCCATCAGCGGAGCCACCCCGGGCGTGGCGCAAGCCAATGCACTGATTGAGCACGCCCGCGCACTGGCGCAGCGCGAAAACTTCTTTCATTGGTGGACGGCATTTCCCACGGTGTTTGCTGCCGACGGCACCGGCGGCTTTGACGTGGTGCTCGGCAATCCACCCTGGGACCGCATCAAGCTGCAGCAGGTGGAGTGGTTTGCCGAGCGCGAGAGCAGCATCGCCACGCAGGCCCGGGCAGCCGACCGCAAGCGGCTGATCGCGGCACTTGAGTCAAAGAAGGCGCCGCTGTGGGCCGAGTACCAGCAGGCCGTGCAGCGCACCGAGGCCAACGCCCGCGTGCTGAGCAAGGCCGGCGACTACCCCTTGCTGGGCAACGGCGACGTCAACCTGTACAGCTTGTTTGTCGAGCGCGCTCAGGCGCTGGTGCGCCCGGACGGCGTGGTGGCACTCTTGACACCCAGCGGCATCGCCGCCGACAAGGGCGCGGCCGAGTTCTTCAAGTCCATCTCCAGCACCGGGCGGCTGGGTGCCTTGTTCGACTTTGAGAACCGCAAGGGGCTGTTCCCCGATGTCGACTCGCGCTTCAAGTTCTGCACCTTGCTGTTCGGCGGCAGCGCACGCCGCTTCGCGCAGACACGCTGCGCCTTTTTTCAGCGCAGCCTCGACGAACTGGACTCGGGCGAGGGAACGATGGTGCTCACGACCGACGACTTCAGCCGCGTCAGCCCCAATACTGGCGCGGCGCCGATCTTCCGCTCGCGGCGCGACGCCGATCTGACGTTGGCGATCTACCGCAATCACCCGGTGCTGGTGGCCCATGGCGGGGCGAGCGATTCGCTGGGCCAATTGCCGGCGTGCAAGGTGTGGCCGGTGAAGTACACCACGATGCTTCACATGACCAACGATTCCCAGCATTTCATTCAACGCGACGAGCTGGCCGCACAAGGTTGGGCGCCCGGTGACCTCGGCCGCTGGCGCAAGGGCAGCGCCGAGGCCTTGCCGTTGTACGAAGGCAAGATGGTTCAAGCTTTCGACCACCGTGCCGCCGATGTGGTTGTCAATCCGGCCAACCTCAAGCGTGCGGCGCAACCGCAGTCGTTGGCGTCTATCGAGAAGACATCACCGGCCAGGCTGCCGGCACCCCAGTTCTTCGTGAATGAACAGGAGGTTTCCAAAACCTGGGTGGGCGACTGGGTGATTGCCTACAAGTCGGTGACGTCACCAAGCAATATGCGAACGATGATTGCAGCACTGCTTCCGAAGTGCGGCATTGGCAACAGCATGGCCATGCTGTTGCCCGAGGCCGGGGCCGAATCCAGCTACCGGGCCTGGGCACCCCTGCTGCTGGCCAATCTGAATTCGATGGCCTTTGATTTTGTGCTGCGCCAGAAGGTGCAAGGCCAGAACCTGAACTGGTACATCGTCGAGCAACTTCCCGTCATCGCCCCGGATCGGTTCAACGCGCCCTTGCCTGCGGCCTTTGCCGCAAGCCAACGCGCCGCCGGCCTGATGAACGGCCACCACGAGTGGCCCACGGTGGCCGATTTCATCGTGCCCCAAGTGCTGGCGCTCAGCTACACCGCCCACGACCTGGCCCCGTTGGCCCGCGACCTGGGCTATGTTGATGCGTCCGGCAAGACCCTGCCTCCCCTGGTCTGGGACGACGAAGACCGGCGCCGCCGGCTGGCCGCGCTGGACGCCTTGTTCATGCACCTCTACGGGCTGGACGCCGACGACGCGGCCCATGTGCTCGACAGCTTTCCCATCGTGCGTCAGCAAGACATCGCGGCTTTCGGCCACTACCGCACCAAGGACGAGGTGCTGGCGCAGCTGGCACACACCACGGCGGCCAGCCTGCAGGTCTGAAGGCACCTGGCTGGCTATACTTGACGTCCACAGCGCCGATTTGTTCCAGATTGCGGGCGCTCTACAAATGCCGCTAAAAGTGTGACGCCCTGACCCGGTGGCCCGCGCTTGCAGCGGCACCGGGTTTTTTCATTCAGGCCGCCCTGCGCGGCACACGGGTGCACACCATGGGTTCCATCGGGCACGTCAGCCCCCAGACGATGCGCTTCGACAGCCCGCTGCCCTTGCGCAGCGGCGCGCAGCTGGCCAGCTACGAACTGGTCTACGAAACCTACGGCACGCTCAACGCCGCGCGCAGCAATGCCGTGCTGGTGTGCCACGCGCTCAATGCCAGCCACCATGTGGCCGGCACCTATGACGACCAGGACAAGAGCGTAGGCTGGTGGGACAACCTGGTGGGCCCGGGCAAGCCACTGGACACCGACCACTTCTTCGTCATCGGCATCAACAACCTGGGCTCCTGTTTCGGCTCGACAGGCCCCACCCACACCAACCCGGGCACCGGCCAGGCTTGGGGCGCGCACTTTCCGGTGGTGACGGTGGAAGACTGGGTCGACGCCCAGGCCCGCCTGCTCGATGCCCTGGGCATCGGGCGCCTGGCCGCCGTGCTGGGCGGCAGCCTGGGCGGCATGCAGGCCCTGAGCTGGACCTTGCGCCACCCCGCGCGGCTGAATGAATGCATCGCCGTGGCCACCGCACCCAACCTGTCGGCGCAGAACATCGCCTTCAACGAGGTGGCGCGGCGCGCCATCATCACCGACCCCGATTTTCACGATGGCCACTACCGTGCGCACGGCGTGCTGCCTCGGCGCGGGCTGCGGGTGGCACGCATGATCGGCCACATCACCTACCTGAGCGACGACTCGATGGAGCAGAAGTTCGGGCGGCAGATGCGTGCGTCCGAGCTGGGCTACACCACCCAGGACATCGAGTTCCAGATCGAGAGCTACCTGCGCTACCAGGGCGACAAGTTCAGCGAGTACTTCGACGCCAACACCTACTTGCTGATCACCCGCGCACTGGACTACTTCGACCCGGCCGCCGCGCATGGCGGCGACTTGTCCAAGGCCTTTGCCGTCGCCCAGGGCAAGCGCTTCACCCTGGTCAGCTTCACCACCGACTGGCGTTTTGCGCCCGCACGCAGCCGCGAGATCGTCAAGGCCCTGGTCGACAACCGCATCGACGTGAGCTATGCCGAGATCGCCGCGCCGCACGGGCACGACGCCTTCTTGCTGGAAGACCCGCGCTACCACGGCGTGTTGCGGGCCACCTTCCATCGCATCGCCCGGTCGATCGCAGCGGGCGGCGGGCCGAGCGCCGGGGCGCCGCCAAGCCGGCCCGCCATCCCCTCGGCGGATCGTGCGACGTACCCGTTGGCCGAGGGGCAGACATGACGACGGAGATGGCCGCTATTGCCGACCTGGTGCCCGCCGGCGCCCGCGTGCTCGACCTGGGCTGCGGTGACGGCGCCCTGCTGGCCCACCTGCAACAGGCCAAGGGCTGCACCGGCTACGGCGTGGAGATCGACGACAGCAATGTGCTGGCCTGCAGCCAGCGCGGCATCAATGTGCTGCAGCTCAACCTCGAAGAAGGGTTGGCCCTGTTCGACGACCACAGCTTCGACGTGGTGCTTCAGTTGCAGACCCTGCAGCACCTGCGCAACACCGAAAGGATGCTGCGCGAGACCGCCCGTGTGGGCCGCATCGGCATCGTGAGCTTTCCCAACTTTGCGCACTGGCCCAACCGCCTGAGCGTGCTGCAGGGCCGCATGCCGGTGACCCGCACCCTGCCTTACCAGTGGTACGACACGCCCAATATCCGCGTGGGCACCTTTGCCGATTTCGAGGTGCTGGCACGGCGCAACGGCGTGGCGGTGCTGGACAGCTTTGGCTACCACGCAGGCCGGGTGGTGCGGCGTGCGCCCAACCTGATGGCCAGCGTGGCGGTCTTCAAGATCGCGCGCGGCTGAATGCACCCCGGTGCAACCCCGCTGGCGCGCTGGTGACGGCAGGCCGTAGGCTTGCGCTCCCTTGCACCGGAGCTTTTTCATGATCGGCTATGTCTGTCTCGGCACCAACGACCTCGAACGTGCCACCCGTTTCTACAACGCCTTGCTCGCCCCGCTGGGCGCCAGCATGCTGATGGATTTCGGCCGGGGCCGGGCCTGGGGCACGGCGCCCGACAAGCCCATGGTCAGCGTCATCCTGCCCTTCGACGGCCAGCCTGCCCAGCCAGGCAACGGCACCATGACCGCACTGATGTGCGCCACCCACGAGCAGGTGGATGCACAGTACAAGCAGGCCCTTGAGCTGGGGGGCACCGACGAAGGCCCGGCCGGCGCGCGGGGCGAGGGCTTTTATGCCGGCTACTTTCGCGACCTGGATGGCAACAAACTCTGCTTCTGCTGTTTTGGCTGAGCCTCAGCACGGCCAAGGCGGCGCTTCAGCGCGAAGCCGCTGAAGCTGCCCCCGAAGCAGCCACCGGTGGCGCCGCCTTGGCCGCCGTCTCCTTTTGCCGCGCGGCGGTGTGCCGGCGCGCCAGATCGCCGATCCAGTCGGCCGGGATGGCGAAGTTCAGGTTCTGCGCATCGCCCGTCACCGAAGCCAGCGTGGTCAGGCCCAGCAACTCACCGGCCTCGTTGAACAGGCCGCCGCCGCTGGAGCCGCCCGAGACGGCCGCCGAGGTCTGCAACAGCACCATCTGACCGGCCGCATTGCGCCGAAACGACGACACGAGACCGGCGCTCATCGTCAGATCCAGCCCGCGCGGGTGCCCGATGGCATAGGCCGGCTGGCCCACCACCGCCTGCGCTGCTGCGCCCAGCTTCACGGGCGCGGCATTCAGGTTGTCGACCTGCAATTGGCACAGGTCGCGCGGCGGGTCCCACAACATCAGGCGGGCGGGCAAGCTGGTGCCCTGGCCATCGCGGCGCACCTGCACATGGCGGGCGCGGGCCAGCACATGGCAATTGGTCACCAGCACGCCCGGGCCCACGACCACGGCGCTGCCCTGGCCCAGCGGCAGGCGGTCGGCGTCCAGCGTCTGCACCCGCCAAACACTGGGCGAGACCAGGGCAAACACCTCGGCCGGCGTCAACGCCAAGGCCGGGCCGGCCGACAGCGCGGCCAGTGCGGCCAGGCACAGCGGCAAGGGGGTGCGCGCCAGCAGATTCATGGGCGGATCAGCCCTTCCAGATCATGGGCATTGGCCTGCGGCATCAGCACGGCCTCGCCGTCCTGTTGGCCACCCTGGATCGGTGAGCGGGCACCGGCGGCCGCCGCGCGGGCCTTGTCCATGGGCACGCAGGGCTGGTTGGTGGCATTGCGCATCACGGCATCGGCCGGCGCCTGCGCGCGGTCGGGTTCGGTCACATCCACCAGGCGGGCCAGGCAACCAGCACCCACGGCCGCGCCCTGCAGCAGGTAGGTTCGGCCGGCCTGAGGGGTGAATGTCCAGCGGGTGCACAAACCGGGCTTGCCCCCGCGGATCAGCACAAAATCGACCGTGGCCAACTGGCCGGCTGCCAGCAGGGCCGGCTCGGCCGCCTGCTGCGGCGTGCCGCCCACCAGCAGGCGGGGGGTTTTGCAGGCGATGGGATCGCCCAGCTGGAACAGCGCAAACTTGTCATCGGCCGGCACCGCAGCGCGCAGCAGCAGGCGCGCAGACGGGCCGCTGACCACCGGCGCCGAGGCCGAGACCGAGACCGAGACCGGCCCAGCAGGCGCGCCGGGCGCAGGCGACGTTGGCGCCTGCACACAGGCGGCCAGGGCCCCGACCGACAGCGCCAGCAGCAGCGGGCACAGGCGATCGGTGATGGGCGGGGCTTCGGGCTTCATGGCCTGGGCAGTGTAGGTGGGGCAGTTTAGGCGCGCCGCTCCTACACTGGGCCGACATGGCAACCCTGAACACTCCCGACGGCCTGCAGTTGTACCTGCACCCCACGCCGCCACCGGCCGGCCCCGCGCGAGGCACCGTGTTGATCGTGCACGGCCTGGGTGAGCACGGCGGCCGCTATGCCCACGTGGTAGCCCACCTTGCCGCCCACGGCTGGGCCACGGTGGTTTACGACCAGCGCGGCCACGGCCGGTCCACCGGACCGCGCGGCGGCATCCACACGGCCGACAGCCTGTTGGCCGATCTGGGCCAGGTGATCAGCCACACCCGCAGCCACGGTCGCGATCCTGTCACCGACCCAGCCACCAGCCCGCTGGTGCTGCTGGGCCACAGCATGGGCGGCGTGGTGGTGGGCCGCTTCGTGGCCGAAGGCCTGGCGTCCAAGCCGGCAAGCTGGTGGCAGGCGGTGGACGGCCTGGTGATGTCGTCGCCCGCACTCGACCCGGGCATGAACGCTTTCCAGAAGCTGCTGCTGGCCGTGGCCGAGCCATTGGCACCCACCGCCGCACTGGGCAACGGCCTGAAGCCCGAATGGGTGTGCAACGACCCGGCCGTGGTGCGCGCCTACGTGGCCGACTTGCACAACCACGACCGCATCACGCCCCGGCTGGTGCGCTTCATCGTCGATGGCGGGGCAGGGGTGCGTGCGGCCGCGCCGCGCTGGACGACGCCCACCCTGCTGCTGTACGCCGGCGCCGACCGCTGCGTGGCGCCGCGCGGCAGCGCGGCCTTTGCCACCGCCGCACCCGTCGACGTGGTGGCACACCAGCGCTACGACGGCCTGGCGCATGAAATCTTCAACGAACCCGAGCAGGCCCGCGTTCTGGCCGACCTGAGCAACTGGCTGGCCGCGCGCTGGCCCCAACCCGCCTGACCACCCCTGTGCCGAGGAGCCACCCGATGAACGCCCGCGACCCCAGCCTGCCCCTGCAACCCGACGAAGCCAGCGCCCTGGGCGCCTTTGCCCGCCAGCGGTGGGACGAGGCCATCGTGCCCGCGCTGAGCGACTACATCGCCGTGCCGGCCAAGAGCCCGATGTTCGACGCCGACTGGGCGAAAAACGGCCACCTCGAGCGCGTGGTGCGCGATGCGGCGCAGTGGGTCGAGTCGCGCAAGGTGCCTGGCCTGACGCTGGAAGTGGTGCGCATCGAAGGCCGCACGCCGGTGATCTTCTTCGAGATCGCGGCTTCGGGCTCGGCCAGCACCGACACCGTGCTGCTGTACGGCCACCTCGACAAGCAGCCTGAATTCAACGGCTGGCGCAGCGATTTGGGCCCGTGGACGCCGAAATACGAGAACGGCCTGCTCTACGGCCGCGGCGGCGCCGACGACGGCTACGCGGTGTACGCCGCCATCACCGCCATCGAAGCGCTGAAGGCGCAGAACCTGCCGCATCCGCGCTGCGTGGGCCTGATCGAGAGCTGCGAGGAGAGCGGCAGCTACGACCTGCCGGCGTACATCGACGTCTTGAAGCCGCGCCTGGGCAACGTCAGCCTGGTGGTGTGCCTGGACAGCGGCGCGGGCAACTACGACCAGCTGTGGCTGACGACCAGCCTGCGCGGCATGGTCAGCGGCGTGCTCAAGGTGGAGGTGCTGACCGAAGGCGTGCACAGCGGCGACAGCAGCGGTCTGGTGCCCAGCAGCTTCCGCATCCTGCGCCAGGTGCTGGACCGCCTGGAGGACAGCAAGACCGGCGAACTGCTGCCGCAGAGTTTTCACTGCGAGATGCCGGCGTCAAGGCTGGCACAGGCGCAGGCCACCGCGTCGATCCTGAAGGACGAACTGTG
>JANOAQ010000870.1:0-4807 GCA_031411195.1 Burkholderiaceae bacterium
GGGCAGCGTTCGGGGTTGCCGGCATCGGTGCGGCGCGCGCGGGCAGGGTCGGTCTTCATGCCGCGCACCTTCTGGCTGACGACCGCCGGGTCATCGCGCATGGCGATGGTGTTGCCGCGGCTCTTGCTCATCTTGTCGCCGTCCAGGCCGGGCAGCTTGCTGGTTTCAGTGAGCAGAACGCCCGGTTCGGTCAGCACGCTCTTGCCGCTGCCTTTGAGGTGGCCCAGCAGCAGTTCGGTCTGGCTTTCATTCAGGGTGCCGGCGGCCTGGGCCTTTTTCACCAGGCCCTCGCCCTTGGCCAGGGCCTCGGCCGAGCCATCCTGGCCATAGGCCTTGCGTTGCTTCTCGATGTATCGGGCGTCGTCCTTGCCGATGGCGGCCAGGGCGGCGGCCACCTGCTCGGCATGGTTGGCGGCGCGGCCATACAGGTGGTTGAAGCGGCGGGCCACCTCACGCGTGATCTCGACGTGCGGCGCCTGGTCTTCGCCCACCGGCACATGGCTGGCCTTGTAGATCAGGATGTCGGCGGCCTGCAGCAGCGGGTAGCCCAGGAAGCCATAGGTGGCCAGGTCCTTGTCCTTGAGTTTTTCGATCTGGTCCTTGTAGGTGGGCATGCGCTCGAGCCAGCTCAAGGGCGTGCCCATGGCCAGCAGGGTGAACAGCTCGGCATGCTCGGGCAGGCGGCTCTGGATGAAGAGCGTGGCTTTCTCGGGGTCGAGCCCGGCGGCCAGCCAGTCGATCACCATGTCGTAGACGGACTTCTCGATGACCTCGCGGTCTTCGTAGTGGGTGGTCAGCGCATGCCAGTCGGCCACAAAGTAGAAGCAGTCGTAGCTGTGCTGCAGCGTCACCCAGTTCTTGAGGGCGCCGTGGTAGTGGCCAAGGTGCAGGGCGCCGGTGGGGCGCATGCCAGAGAGAACACGGGGTCGCATGGATCAGTCCTTCGTCAGAGCGGCGGATTCTGTCAGAGGCGGGGCGCGAAACTCCGGCCTCGTACACTGCCGGCCCGTCATGAAGCGCATCGTCATCCTCGTCTCCGGCCGCGGCAGCAATGCGCAGGCCATCGTGCAGCGCTGTGCTGGCGAAGGCTGGCCGGCGCAGGTGGTGGCGATGGTCAGCAACCGGCCAGGCGCCAGCGCATTGGACTTTGCCGCGCAGCTGGGCCTGGCCACGGCGGTGGTCGACCACACCCTGCACGCCAGCCGCGAGGCCTTCGACGCCGAACTGGCGCGGGTCATCGACGGGTTTGCGCCCGACCTGGTGGTGCTGGCCGGCTTCATGCGCATCCTGACCGACGGCTTCGTGCGGCGCTACGCCGGGCGCCTGCTCAACATCCACCCGTCATTGCTGCCTGCCTTCGCCGGCCTGCACACCCACCGCCGGGCCATCGAGGCGGGCTGCAAACTGGCTGGCGCCACGGTGCATTTCGTCACCCCGACACTTGACCATGGCCCCATCGTGGCCCAGGCGGTGGTGCCGGTGCTGGCCGATGACACGCCCGACGCGCTGTCAGAGCGCGTACTGGCGGTCGAGCACGTGATCTACCCGCAGGCTGTGCGCTGGTTCGTCGAGGGCCGGCTGCAGGTGCACGGCGGCGTGGTGCGCCACGCCAACGGGGAGTCTCAGCTCTTGCTGGGCTGAGCGGGTTCACCGATCCGCGCAAATCGCGGCTGCTCGACGCCGGCTATCACCACCGTTTCGAAGAACATTGCATAGGGCCGCACCCACAGCGCCCCCTCGCCATAGAGCGGGCGGTACAGCGCCAAGGGCTCCAGTGTTTCGCTGTGGCGCACGGCTGCGACCAGCTCGTACTCGTTGCCCTTGTAGTGGCGATAACGGCCAACGGGCACGTCGGGCAGCGGCAACAGATCAGAGGGCATGGTGGCAATCCGGGCGGGGCAGGGCGGGGGCAGGGATAATCCCTGGATGCATCCTACTGCCCTGCTGGACCTCGCCACCGAGTTGTTGCGCAACGTGCTCAAGCTCGACGCGCCTGCTGACGGCATCGTTTCTGCCTTTTTCAAGAAGCACCGCGCCCTGGGCGCCCGTGAGCGCCATGCCCTGGCCGAAACCGCCTACACCGTGCTGCGGCGCCGCCCGATGCTTCAGCACCTGGCCCAAAGTGGCACCGGCGCGCTGGAGCGCCGGCTGGCCATCCTGGCCTGGTCGGGCGATTCCAACCTGCTCAAGGGCGCTCTGGGCCCGAACGAGGCGCTGTGGCGCCAGCAGGTCAAGGCCATCGACCCGGCGGGCTTCTCCGACAAGTTGCGCCACAACCTGCCCGATTGGCTGGCCTCGGCCTTGCGCACGCAACTGGGCGACGCCGCCTTCTGGCCCCTGGTGGCGGCGCTGGACGAGCCGGCCCCACTCGACCTGCGCGTCAATGTGCTCAAGGCCAAGCGAGAGGACTTGCTGGGGGTGTTGAACCAAGCCGGCCTGCGCGCTGCGCCCACCCCGTTTTCGCCCTGGGGCATCCGCGTGCCGGGCAAGCCGGCGCTGCAGAAAGTCGATGCCTTCGTGCGCGGCGACATCGAGGTGCAGGATGAAGGCAGCCAGTTGCTGGCCCTGCTGGTAGATGCCAAGCGCGGTGAGATGGTGGTCGATTTTTGTGCCGGTGCGGGCGGCAAGACGCTGGCCCTGGGCGCGGCCATGCGCTCCACCGGGCGCTTGTATGCGTTCGACGTGAACGGCCATCGGCTCGATGCGCTCAAACCGCGCATGGCGCGCAGCGGGCTGAGCAATGTGCATCCGGCGCAGATCGCCCATGAGCGCGACGACCGCGTCAAACGGCTGGCCGGCAAGATCGACCGCGTGCTGGTGGACGCGCCTTGCTCCGGCTTGGGCACCCTGCGCCGCAACCCCGATCTGAAATGGCGCCAGTCGCCCCAGGCGGTGGCGGAGTTGCAGGCCAAGCAAACCGCCATCCTGGCCAGCGCCCAGCGCCTGGTGAAGTCGGGCGGCCGCCTGGTCTACGCCACCTGCAGCCTGCTGCGCGACGAAAACGAGGCGGTGGCCGAGGCCTTTGGCGCCGCGCACCCCGATTTCACCGTGGTGCCGGCTGCCCAAGCGCTGGCCGCTGCCCATGTCGATCGCGCGGCCGAACTGGTGGATGGCCCATATCTGCGTCTGTGGCCCGACCGGCATGCCACCGACGGCTTCTTCGCGGCGGTCTGGCAACGCCGCTGACTGGGGCGCGACGCCAACGGGTTTCAGATGCGTCGATGCCAGGGTGATTGCCTTTGTACTGATTGCCCTCAAATGCAGATCAAGCGGGTTTGACTACGCAAAAACGCTGCCAATCCGGCAAACCCACTCGCCTACAATTCACGTACCGTCCAAGTCTGGGCGTTCAAGGTTGAACAATGACTGAGATTTCTTCCGTGGGCTACGCCCTGCTCGACTGGCTGGCGCACGGCTTGTGGTCATCGGCCACCTGGTGGCAGGTGCTGCTGGTGACTTTGGTGATGACCCACGTCACCATCAGCGGCGTCACTATCTTCCTGCATCGAGCCCAGGCGCACCGTGCGGTAGACCTGCATGCCATCCCGTCGCACTTCTTCCGCTTCTGGTTGTGGCTGACCACGGGCATGGTGACCAAAGAGTTCGTTGCGGTGCACCGCAAGCACCATGCCAAATGCGAGACCGAAGAAGACCCGCACAGCCCGCAGACCCGCGGCATCAAGGCGCTGCTGCTGACGGGTGTAGAGCTCTACCGCACTGAATCGAAGATCCCAGAAACCATAACCAAGTACGGCAAGGGCACGCCCGACGACTGGATCGAGCGCAACCTCTACACCCGCTTCAGCTGGCAAGGCGTGGGCCTGATGATGATCATCGACCTGGCCCTGTTCGGCGCCTTCGGCCTGACCATCTGGGCAGTGCAGATGGCCTGGATCCCGGTGTGGGCTACCGGTGTCATCAATGGCCTGGGCCACTGGTGGGGCTACCGCAACTTCGAGGCACCCGACGCATCGACCAATCTGTCGCCCTGGGGCATCCTCATTGGCGGTGAAGAGCTGCACAACAACCACCACACCTACCCGACATCGGCCAAGTTCTCGGTCAAACCCTACGAGTTCGACATTGGCTGGATGTACATCCGCGCCATGGAAATGGTGGGCCTGGCCAAGGCGCGCAAGACTGTTCCACAGTTGAAGCTGGGCCAGGTTCAGGCGCAGGCCGACGCGAATACGCTGGAGGCAGTGATTGCCAACCGCTACGAGGTGATGGCCAAGTACGCCAATGAATTGCGCGCAGCCTGTGCCGCCGAGATCGAGCGTGTGAAGCAGCAAGGCGCCAACGCCCGCCTGGCCGATCTGCATCTGGCCCAGCGTTGGCTGCACCGCGATGCCGAAAAGATCCCCAGCAACGTGCTGCCCCAGCTGGCCAATGTGGTCAGCGGCAGCCCGCAGCTGGCCAAGCTGTTGTCGATGCGCGAAGAGTTGCGCCAGCTCTGGACCCGCACCAATGTGTCGGCCGAGCAGCTGGTGAGCGATCTGCAGGCCTGGTGCCGCAAGGCCGAAGAAAGCGGCATTGCCGCGCTGCACGACTTCTCGCTCAAGCTCAGGGCTGCCACGGCCTGAGCCAGCGACCTTGGTTCCGTTGCCTGAAGCCCGCTGCCAGCGGGCTTCATCTTTTCCGCAGTCGCCCCTGGGCGACATCGAAGCAGGTCGTGAGGTAGCTTCAACCGCGCCCTCCAGCATGATCCTCCAACCATCCGCTGAATGAGCATCGCCAGCCCGTTGTCGATGCTTGTGCTCGTCGCCCTGCTGGCCGCGATGCTGTGGGCTGCGGTGGTTGGCTTGCG
>JANOAQ010000871.1:0-3043 GCA_031411195.1 Burkholderiaceae bacterium
CCGCCACGAGCATGCGGTGCTGACGGATGTGAGCGCGCTCACCAGCGTGCTGTCGGTGATGGGCCCGCGCGCCCGCGACTTGCTGGCCCGCCTGAGCCCCGACGACCTGTCGCCCGCCGCGCTGCCCTTTGCCCATAGCCGAGAGATCGACCTGGGCCTGGCCCGGGTGCGCGCCGCGCGCATGGCTTATGTGGGCGGGCCCGGCTTCGAGCTGTACGTACCCACCGAGATGGCGCGCCACGTCGACATCAAGCTGCAAGAGGCCGGCGCCGACCTGGGCCTGCGCGATGCCGGTTATTTTGCGCTGGACGCCTTGCGCATCGAAGCCGGCCGCCGCGCCTGGGGCGCCGAGCTGGGCCCCGATGAAACTCCGTACGAGGCGGGCCTGGCCAACTTTGTACGGCTGGACAAGGGTGTGGATTTCATCGGCCGCGCTGCCCTGGCCGTCGCTGCCGGCCAACCCCTGCGCAAGAAGCTGGTCACCCTGGTGTTGGGCGATGCGGCCGACTACGCCTGGGGTGGCGAAGCCATCCTGGCCGACGGCGCACCGGTGGGCGAGCTCAGCTCCGCCGGCTGGAGCCCGCGTGCCGGCGCCTGCATGGCCCTGGGCTATGTGCGTGGCGCCCTGGCCGCGCAACCCCATGCCGGCACGCCGGTGCAGATCGACCTGTGGGGCCGCCCCGTGCCCGCCACCGCCTGGGACACCTGGCCGCCAAGCCCTGGCCGGCCGACCTGATACCGGCCATCCTGATACCGGCCGCTACACTCAGCGCCCGTCCCCGCACCACCTCAAGCCCATGGCCGCACCCACCCCCCAGCCCGTCGATCTCACCCTGCACCAGGCCACCCGCGTGCTGGAAATCGCCTTTGACGACGGCGCGCGGTTTCGCATCCCTTTCGAGCTGATGCGGGTGTATTCACCCTCGGCCGAGGTGCAGGGCCACGGGCCTGGGCAAGAAACCCTGCAGACGGGCAAGCGGACGGTGGGCATCACCGACCTGCAGATGGTGGGCCACTACGCCGTGCAACCCACCTTCAGCGACGGCCACGACACCGGCATCTTTGCCTGGGGCTACCTGTACAAGCTGGGTGCCGAACAAGCCGACCTGTGGGCCCGCTACGAGCAGCGCCTGCTTGACGCCGCCACCAGCCGCGATGCGCCCATGCCTGCCAAGGGTGGCGGCGGCTGCGCCACCCACTGACACCCGGCACGCAGGCGCACCATGGCAGACACCCACTTCGGCTTCACCACCGTCGACGAGCGCGAAAAAGCCAGCCGTGTGCGCGGCGTCTTCGACAGCGTGGCCAAGCGCTACGACGTGATGAACGACGTCATGTCCATGGGCCTGCACCGCGCCTGGAAGGCCTACACCGTGGCGGTGGCCAACCTGAAGGTGGGCGACAAGGTGCTCGACATCGCCGGCGGCACGGGTGACCTGGCCCGCGCCTTTGCGCGCAAGGTGGGCGACACCGGCCTGGTGGTGCACACCGACATCAACGAAGCCATGCTCAGCACCGGCCGCGACCGGCTGCTCGATGAAGGCCTGTCGCTGCCCACGGTGGTGTGCGATGCCGAGAAGTTGCCGCACCGCACGGGCCAGTTCGATCTGGTCAGCGTGGCCTTCGGCCTGCGCAACATGACCCACAAGGACGTGGCCCTGGCCGAGATGTGCCGGGTGCTGCGCCCAGGCGGCCGGCTGCTGGTGCTTGAGTTCAGCCAGGTGGCGCAGCCCCTGCGCAAGCCCTACGACTGGTACTCGCTGAACGTGCTGCCCCTGATGGGCAAGCTCATCGCCAACGACGCCGACAGCTACCGCTACCTGGCTGAATCGATCCGCATGCACCCGCCCCAGGCCGAGCTCAAGGCCATGATGAAAACGGCCGGCTTCGGCCATGTGGACGTGCACAACCTCACCGCAGGCGTGGTGGCCTTGCACGTGGGGATCAAGTGCTGATGTCCCTGTAAACCCTCGGGTCTGCGGGGGTGTCTGCAGCTTGTCACACACCGTGACGATGATCCGCAGTCTTGCCCCCATGCTTGAAGGTTGTGGGTCAAGGTTGGCCGGCTGATCAACATTACACTCCGACCGTCATATTTCAAGGCTACCGGGCCTCGCCCGGTGCCATTTGCCAGTCTGGATTGCCCGGGATGGGCAGGAGTCAAAGCCACTATGAAGACCCAGCAAGTTCTGGCCGCGCGCCCTGGTGCCCTGCGCATGGGCCTGGTTGCACTGGCCGCCTCGGTGGCGCTGTTGGCCGCTTGCGGCGACAAGAAAGAAAAAGGCGCCAGCCAGACGGCGGCCAAGGTCAACAAGGCCGAGGTCACGGTGCACCAGATCAACTTTGTGCTGCAGCAGCAGCGCAACATCCGCCCCGAGCAGGCCGATGCCGCCAGCAAGCAGATCCTCGAGCGCCTGATCGACCAGGAACTGGCCCTGCAGAAGGCCGACGACCTCAAGCTCGACCGCGACCCGCGCGTGGTGCAGCAGCTTGAAGCGGCCAAGCGCGAGATCATCGCCCGCGCCTACCTTGAAAAGGTGGGTGAAGGCGCTGCCAAGCCCACGCCCGAAGAGATCAAGAAGTATTACGACGAGAAGCCGGCGCTGTTCAAGGAGCGCCGCATCTACAGCATCCAGGAGATCAGCATCGAGGCCAGGGCCGAGCAGGTGGCTGACCTGCGCCAACGCCTGACCGCTGCCAAGAACGTCAACGAGTTTGTCGAATACCTCAAGGCCAACGATTTCAAGTTTTCCGGCAACCAGGCCGTGCGCGCCGCCGAGCAACTGCCCCTGGCCAGCCTGGACGCCTTTGCCAAGATGCAGGATGGTCAGGCCGTGCTGAGCCAGGGCGCCAATGGCGTGCAGGTGGTGGTGCTGGCCGGATCGCGCAGCCAGCCCGTCAACGAAGAGCAGGCCCGCCCGGCGATCGAGCAGTTTCTGCTCAACGACCGCAAGCGCAAGCTGATCGAAGACGACGTCAAGAAGATGCGCACCGACGCCAAGGTCGAATACGTCGGCAAGTTTGCCGAGGGCGCCCCCGGTGC
>JANOAQ010000872.1:0-3155 GCA_031411195.1 Burkholderiaceae bacterium
ATGGAGCGCGACTTCGAGCGCCTGCCGCACGAGCCGCTGCACGAGGAAATCCTCGACGTGCCGGTGAGAAAGACGGTGATCGCGGTCGACGCCGGGCGCAACCTGGCGGTGCTGGTCGAGGCGGCGGTGCGCAACACCATCCTTCAACTTCGCGGCATCGACACCTACCAAGAGTTCATCGAGCGCCACCAGCGCGCCATGCAGCGCAACGACGGCTGACCACTCGGTGCGTGGCACCCGGCCCAGCGCCGGGCCGCTCCCAGGCGGGCCGGGCACCCGCTCGGCGGGTGGCGGCGGTAAGCCGCCGCCGGGTGCAGCTACTTCCCCCGGTGCGGGCAGGCCGTCTTGTTGCAGACGGCGTAAAGCGACAAGGCGTGGTCGTGAAGGTCGAAACCGTGCGCGGCGGCCACGGCGCGCTGGCGCGTCTCGATCTGCGGATCGTAGAACTCCTCGACCCTGCCGCAGGTCAGGCACACCAGGTGGTCATGGTGCTGACCCTCGTTGAGTTCGAACACCGATTTGCCAGATTCGAAGTGGCTGCGCAACAACAAACCGGCTTGCTCGAACTGCATCAGCACCCGGTACACGGTGGCCAGACCGATGTCGGCGCCTTCCATCAGCAAGGTCTTGAACACGTCTTCGGCCGTCATGTGCCGTTGCGCCGTGCGCTGGAAGACCTCCAGGATCTTGATGCGCGGCAACGTGGCCTTCAGGCCGCTGCTTTTCAGCTCATCGGCATGGGTGCTCGGGGGGGCGTCGCGCTGGGGCATGGTGGGTCGCTAGAATCGCGGGATCATATCCAGCCCGGCAGGACGGCCTTGCGGCCCGGCCGAGCTTCACCTCGCATGGCAGGTCCTTTGAGCACATACCCATCCCTTCGCCGTATCGCCCGCCCCGTGGCGCTGGCCCTCGTCGGCCTGGCCCTGGGCGGCTGCTCGATGCTGCCATCCCTGCCCAGCTTGCCGTCACTTCAATCGGGTGACAGCTTTCTGGGCCTGGTCACGCCTTACCGCATGGACATCCAGCAAGGCAATGTCGTCACCCAGGAGCAGGCCGCGCTGATCAAGCCCGGCATGAGCCGCGTGCAGGTGCGCGACATCCTGGGCTCGCCCATGCTCACCGACGTGTTTCACGCCGACCGCTGGGATTACATCTTCACCATCAAGCGCCCCGGCACCGCGCCGCAGCGCCGCGACGTGGTGGCCTATTTCAAGGACGACAAGCTCGAACGCCTGGACGCCAAGGATTTGCCGACCGAGCGCGAGTTCGTGGCGGCCATCAGCCGGCCGCTGAACACCAAGCGCGACCCCAAGATCAGCCTTGCGCCCGAAGAGCGCGATGCCTTGCCCAAGCCGCCCAAGGTGCAGAACGCCGCTCAACCGGCACCGCAAGGCGCAGCACGCGTCTACCCGCCGCTGGAACCGTCGTGACCCCTGGGCTGCGCATCGCCATTGCGGGCGCCTCGGGCCGAATGGGGCGCATGCTGGTCGAGGCCGTGCTGGACGCGCCCGATTGCAAACTTGCTGGCGCACTCGACGTGGCTGGCAGCCCGTCTCTGGGTCAGGATGCCGGCGCATTTGCCGGCCGCGATACCGGCGTGGCCATCACCAGCGATCTGCGCGCTGGCTTGGCGCAAGCCCAGGTGCTGATCGATTTCACCCGCCCTGAGGGCACGCTGGCCCACCTGGTGGCCTGCCGCGCCCTGGGGGTGAAGGCGGTGATCGGTACCACCGGCTTTTCGGCCGACCAGAAGGCCGAAATCACCGCCCACGCCGCCCACACCGCGCTGGTGATGGCGCCCAACATGAGCGTGGGCGTCAACGTCGTGCTCAAGCTGCTGGATCAAGCCGCGCGCGCACTCAACACCGGCTACGACATCGAGGTGATCGAAGCCCACCACCGCCACAAGGTGGATGCGCCCAGCGGCACCGCGCTGAAGATGGGCGAGGTGCTGGCCAGCGCGCTGGGCCGTGACTTGAAAGACTGCGCCGTCTATGCCCGCGAAGGCGTCACCGGCGAGCGCGATCCGTCCACCATCGGCTTTGCCACCATCCGCGGTGGCGACATCGTGGGCGAGCACACCGTGCTGTTTGCCGGCACCGGTGAGCGCATCGAGATCAGCCACAAGAGCAGCAGCCGCGCCGGTTATGCCCAGGGCAGCCTGCGCGCAGCGCGCTTTCTGGCCGGCCGGGCCACCGGCCTGTTTGACATGAACGACGTGCTCGGTCTGGGCTGAAGGCGGTGCCATGCAGGGATTGACGCAGTTCTGGGCCGAGAGCGATGCGATCGGCCGCACCGTGGTGGCGCTGCTGCTAGCCATGTCGGTCAGTGCCTGGGTGCTGATCTTCTGGAAGGGCTGGGTGCTGGTGCGTGCACGCCGCGACATCGACCTCGCGGTGGCCGCCTTCTGGGCTGCCGACAGCCTGGACGCGGGCCGCGTACGCCTGGCAGCACTCGACCGCGAGCAGGTGCTGCTGCCTTTGCTCGACGCCGGCACGGCGGCCGATGCCGCCGGCTCGCTGGCCACCCGCGCCGCGCTGGGCTCGCAGCTCACCCGGCGCCTGCGCGATGCCCTGCACCGCAGTCTGGCCCACCTGCAGTTCGGCCAGGTGCTGCTGGCGTCCATCGGCAGCACGTCACCGTTCATCGGCCTGTTCGGCACGGTCTGGGGCATTTACCACGCGCTGCTGAGCATCTCGGCGGCCGGATCGCTGACCATCGACAAGGTGGCTGGCCCCGTGGGTGAAGCATTGGTGATGACGGCTGCCGGCTTGGCCGTGGCCATTCCCGCCGTGCTGGCCTACAACCTGTTCGGCAAGTGGGTGGCAGCCTGCGAGGCGGGGCTGGAAGGCTTTGCGCACGACCTGCGCGAAATGGCGCTGGACGCCGCATCCCAGGATTGAGCTGAAGATGGCCTTCGGCAGGCTCGAGCGCGGCGGCAAGGCACAGCCGATGAGCGACATCAACATGACACCGCTGATCGACGTGATGCTGGTGCTGCTGGTGATCTTCATCATCACTGCGCCTTTGATGAGCAGCAGCCTGCGGCTCGATCTGCCCAAGACGGCGGGCGCCAAGCCCACCGATGCGCCCACGTTCGTCACTGTGGCGGTCAACCCGCAGGGCCAGCTGTTCTGGGGCGACGAGGCGGTGAG
>JANOAQ010000873.1:0-6136 GCA_031411195.1 Burkholderiaceae bacterium
CGTCCGTCGGTCAAGGGTGGCTACTTTCCCGTGCCCCCGGTCGACAGCGGCCAGGACCTGCGTTCGGAGATGTGCCTGATCCTTGAAAGCCTGGGCATCCCGGTTGAAGTGCATCACCACGAAGTGGCCAACGCCGGCCAGATGGAAATCGGCACCCGCTTCTCCACCCTGACCCAGCGCGCTGACTGGGTGCAACTGCAGAAGTACGTGATCCACAACGTGGCCCACGCCTACGGCAAGACCGCCACCTTCATGCCCAAGCCCATCGTCGGCGACAACGGCAGCGGCATGCATGTGCACCAATCGGTGTGGAAAGACGGCAAGAACCTGTTTGCCGGTGACGGCTACGCCGGCCTGAGCGACTTTGCGCTGTACTACATCGGCGGCATCATCAAGCACGCCCGCGCGCTGAACGCCATCACCAACCCGGGTACGAACTCGTACAAGCGTCTGGTGCCTGGCTACGAGGCGCCGGTCAAGCTGGCCTACTCGGCCAAGAATCGCTCGGCCTCGATCCGCATCCCCTACGTGGCCAACCCCAAGGGTCGGCGCGTGGAAGCGCGCTTCCCCGATCCCCTGATGAACCCGTACCTGGGTTTTGCCGCGCTGCTGATGGCCGGCCTGGACGGCGTCGAGAACAAGATCCACCCGGGCGAAGCCGCCACCAAGGACCTGTACCACCTGCCGCCCGAAGAAGACGCGAAGATCCCCACCGTCTGCCACAGCCTGGACCAGGCCCTGGAAAACCTCGACCGCGACCGCGCCTTCCTGACCAAGGGTGGCGTCTTCACCGATTCGTACCTGGATGCCTACATCGACCTGAAGATGCAGGAAGTGACCCGCTTTCGCATGGCCACCCACCCGGTCGAGTTCGACATGTACTACACCCTGTGATGGGGCGCTGATGGCGGCCACGCCATCATCGATCGAAGGGCGGCGCAGGCCGCCCTTTTTCATGGTGGGGCCTGGGTGACAATCCACCCGCTGGCCACCCCCTCGGGCGGCCGACCCTGAGAGACGATGAAGCGCTGCCTTTGCAACCTGTTGTTCGTCCTGCTGGCCGCAGTCTGGCTGCCCACGGTGGCCTTGGCGCAAGGGGGGGCGGTTTACCGCTGCCCAGGGCCACCGGTGCTCTACACCGATGCCCTCAGCGCCGATGAGGCGCGCGAGCGCGGCTGCCGCACCATCGAAGGCGCGCCCATCACCATCATCCAGGGCACCAAGCCCCGCCCGCCAGGGGCCAGCGGCGCTGGTGTCAGCACGGCTTCTGCCGCGCGCCCGGCCGACAGCAAGGTCGATCCGAACGCCCAGCGTCAACGCGACAGCGATGCGCGCCGCATCCTCGAAGCCGAGCTCAGGCGCGAAGAGGACAAGCTGGCCACGCTCAAACGCGAGTTCAACAACGG
This sequence comes from Burkholderiaceae bacterium, assembly GCA_031411195.1. Classification (GTDB taxonomy): domain Bacteria; phylum Pseudomonadota; class Gammaproteobacteria; order Burkholderiales; family Burkholderiaceae_C; genus Pseudaquabacterium. The sequence goes on from JANOAQ010000873.1 coordinate 1,407, forward strand.
TGAGCCCGAGCGACGAGGCGACGAGCGCAATTTTCAGAACTACCTGGACCGGGTCTCGCAGATGAAAGCCGGCATCACCCGCACGGAGAGCGACATTGCCGCCATCAAGCGCGAGATCGCCAAGATCGCGCCGTGAAGACGCCCGTGCTGAACCACCGCTCCGAGGCCTCCCGCTACGACAGTTTCGACCTGCTGGCCACCATGGTGGCGGTAGTCAAGCCCGACGGCGCCATGGTGTTCGTCAATGCAATGTTCGAGAACGTGGCCAGCCTGTCGCGGCGCACGCTGATGCGCAGCAGCCTGATGGACTGGTTCGTCGATGCCAACCAGCTGCGCGAAACCCTGGCCGCCGTCACGAACAACGAGATCGCCACCGGCCGCTTCGACGGTGTGATGCGCCGGGCGCCGGTGGCCGCGCACGAGCAATTGCCCGTGCATGTCATCGTCACCCAGATCGACCACGGCACCGACCGTGTATTGGTGGAGATGCTGGAAATCGAGCAACAGACCCGCCAGGACCGTGAAGAGCGCGCTCTGGGCCAGGTGCAGGCCAACAAGGAGTTGATCCGCAACCTGGCCCACGAAATCAAGAATCCGCTGGGCGGCATCCGGGGCGCAGCCCAGTTGCTGGAGATGGAGATCGAAGGCCGCGACCTGACCGAGTACACCCAGGTCATCATCCGCGAGGCCGACCGCTTGCAGGCCCTGGTCGACCGGCTGCTGGCGCCGCACCGCAAACCCCATGTGGTGAGCGACGTCAACATCCACGAGGTGTGCGAGCGGGTGCGTTCCCTCATCCTGGCCGAGTTTCCGCGCGGGCTGGCGGTGCAGCGTGACTACGACATCTCCATCCCCGACTTCCGGGGTGACCGCGAGCAGCTTATTCAGGCCGTGCTCAACATCGCCCACAACGCCGCGCAAGTGCTGACCGGCCGCATCGCCGACGGGGATGCCCGGCTGATCTTGCGCACCCGTGTGGCCCGCCAGGTGACCATCGGCAAGCAGCGGTTTCGACTGGCACTGGAATTGCATATCGAAGACAACGGGCCGGGCGTGCCCGAGGACATCCGCGATCGCATCTTCTACCCCTTGGTTTCGGGGCGTGATGGGGGATCGGGCCTCGGGCTGACGCTGGCGCAAACCTTCGTGCAGCAACACCAGGGCACGATCGAATGCGACAGCGTTCCGGGCCGGACCGTTTTTCGCATCGTGATCCCGCTGCCTTGAGCAAAGCCGCCCGGGCCTTGCCAGGCAGCCGCTCATTCAGGAACAGGCCGCCGCCGCATGAAACCCATCTGGATCGTTGACGACGACCAATCCATCCGCTTCGTGCTCGAGAAAGCACTGGCGCGTGAACAGTTCGCCACACGCAGCTTTTCAAACCCTCGCGATGTGCTCACCGCGCTGGACGACGACGAGCCCCAGGTGCTGGTGAGCGACATCCGCATGCCCGGTGGGTCGGGCATCGACCTGCTGGCCAAGGTGAAGGCACGCCTGCCCGGCCTGCCCGTCATCATCATGACGGCCTACTCCGACCTGGACAGCGCGGTGTCGGCCTTCCAGGGCGGGGCATTCGAATACCTGCCCAAGCCCTTCGACCTGCCGCGCGCGGTCGAGTTGATCCGCCGCGCGGTCGAAGAAAGCCTGCGCGAAGAAGTGCGCGATCTGGGCCATGCCGAGATGCCCGAGATGCTGGGCCAGGCACCGGCCATGCAGGACGTGTTCCGCGCCATCGGCCGATTGAGCCAGAGCAATGTCACGGTGCTGATCACCGGCGAGTCGGGCTCGGGCAAAGAGCTGGTGGCCCAGGCGCTGCACAAACACAGCCCGCGGGGCGACGCCGGCAAGGGTGGCACCGGGGGGCCCTTCATCGCCATCAACACTGCGGCCATTCCCAAGGACTTGCTGGAGAGCGAGTTGTTCGGCCACGAACGCGGCGCCTTCACCGGCGCGCAGACCATGCGGCGCGGCCGCTTCGAGCAGGCCGACGGCGGCACGCTCTTCCTCGACGAAATCGGCGACATGCCGTTCGACCTGCAGACGCGCTTGTTGCGGGTGCTCAGCGACGGGCAGTTCTACCGCGTGGGGGGCCACCAACCGCTCAAGGCCAATGTGCGGGTGATCGCCGCCACCCACCAGAACCTGGAGCAGCGGGTGCGCGAAGGCGCCTTCCGCGAAGACCTGTTCCACCGCCTCAACGTGATCCGCCTGCGCCTGCCGGCCCTGCGCGAGCGGCGCGAAGACGTGCCCTCGCTGACCCGCTTTTTTCTGGCCAAGAGCGCCAAGGAGCTGGGCGTGGATGCCAAGCGCATCACCGATGCGGCGGTCGAGCAGCTGACGGCATTCGACTTCCCGGGCAACGTGCGCCAGCTCGAGAACATCTGCCACTGGTTGACGGTGATGGCACCAGCCCAGGTGATCGAGCCCAAGGACTTGCCGCCCGAGTTGATGGCCGGTGACGTGGCCCGCATCGTCAGCCCACAGGTGGCGCCCAGCGATCCAGCGCCAACCATGGCATCCATGGCGACCGGTGGCAACCATGCGCCGATTGCCCAGGCTTCGCCGCCAGGTGCCTTGGTGGGCGGACCGCCTGCGGGTTGGCTGGTGGATCTGCAACGCGAGGCCCGCCGGCTGCTTGAGTCGGGTGACCTGCCAGTGTGGGACACCTTGACGCGCCAGTTCGAGGGCCAGCTGATCCAGACCGCGCTGGAGATCACACGAGGTCGGCGCATCGAGGCCGCGCACAAGCTGGGCATCGGCCGCAACACCATCACCCGCAAGATCCAGGAACTGGGCCTGGACGACTGACCTGCAGCGGGTGAGGGCGGCAACCAGCGGCCCGCACCTTTGCCCTCAGCGGCGGCGGCGAAACGTTTTGGTCGTTTCCGCAGGCCGATGTCGGCCATTGGCCACTTCGTCGAACAAGGCGTGGGGTACTTCGCTCACGTGCAGCCCACCCTGCAGGGTACTTGGCAGATCGCCGGGTGCGCGGGGCAGGGTGTCAAGCATGCCGTTGAAGCTGTCTTGCCCGCCGGGGCTGCGGCTGCTGAAGTGCCGGCTGCGCAGGCCGATGGCTTCGGCCAGGCGGTAGCGCACAACCTGCAGGTGCGACAGCTCAAGGCCGCCTCCGTCGCTGCCCAGTGGCACCCGGTCCATCTGCTGCAACGCGCGCTGCAGCACCAGCACCGGCACATCCATCAGGGCCATCGAGCCGCGCCGTGCCAGCGAGCGCTCCACAAAATAAAGGTGCGGCAGCACGCGGCGCAGGGCCCGTTGACCGCGAAAAACATCGCGCAGGCCACGGTGTGCACTGCGCAGCAGGTGGCCCCGACCGGCCCCGGGCAGGGTGGTCAACTCGCCGCTGGTTCGCTCATCTGGCGGCCCCGGCATGGCAGGCTTGAGCCCTTGTGCCAGCCTTCGCCAAAGCTTGGACGCCTGCGGCCAACGTGGCGATGAGCCCGCTTGTGCTTCGCCGTGGGCTTCCCAGGCGGGGTCACTGTCCAACGGGTGACGGGGTCGGTTTGGCATCGGGGATCAGGGCCTGCCAAGCGCGCTCAAGTTACAGGCACTTGAAATGATGCCACAGGGTGTCCTGGCCACTGTCGTTCGAGATCGACCAAGCGCAATCAACCCGTGAGCTCCATCCACACCGGCGCATGGTCGCTGGGGCGCTCGTTCTTGCGCGGCGCCTTGTCGACCTGACAGGCCGCTACCTGGCCCTGCAGCGCCTGGCTGACCAGGATGTGATCGATGCGCAGCCCCTGGTTTTTTCGGAAGGCGAGGTTGCGGTAGTCCCACCAGCTCCAGGTGCGGGGCGCCTGTTCGAACAGGCGGAATGCATCGACCAGCCCCAGGCCGCACAACCCTTGAAAGTGCGCCCGCTCTTCGACCGTGCAGTGGATCTGGCCGGCCCAAGCCACCGGATCGAACACATCGCGGTCATCGGGGGCAATGTTGTAGTCGCCCATCAGCACTAGGCGCGGATGGCGGGTGAGTTCATCCTGCACCCAGGTGCGCAGCGCCTCCAGCCAGCCCATCTTGTAGGTGAACTTCTCACTGCCCGGCGCCTGGCCGTTGGGAAAGTAGGCACCGATCACACGCACCCCGGCCACGGTGCCGGCAATCACGCGGGCCTGCGGGTCATCCAGGCCGGGGATGTTCTTCACCACATCGGTCGGGGCGCCGCGGGCGAGCAGGGCCACACCGTTGTAGGTCTTCTGGCCGTGCCACGCCGCGTGCCAGCCGGCGGTCGCAAGCTCGGCATGCGGAAACTTGTCGTCGGTGAGCTTGGTCTCCTGCAGCACCAGCACATCGGGTTGTTGCGCGGCCAGCCAATCCAGCAGCTGGGGCAGGCGAACGGCCAGGGAGTTGACGTTCCAGGTGGCGAGTTTCATGGCGGCAAGTGCGTAGACGACCTCCCATTGTGTGCCCACCGACCACGAGGGAAACACCTGTCGGACGCGGGCCGGGCGCTCCTTAGAATCAAGCTCTCAGTCCAAGGAGTTTCCCGCGATGCCTTCTCAACGCCGCAGCGCTGCCAAGCCGGCTGCTGAAGACGCCGCCGCCAGCGTTACGCGGGTGCTCAAGAAATACCCCAACCGCCGCCTCTACGACACCCGCACCAGCAGTTACATCACCCTGGCCGATGTCAAGCAGATGGTGCTGGAAGGTGAAACTTTCGAAGTGCGCGACGCCAAGTCGGGCGACGAGCTGACCCGCAGCATCCTGCT
>JANOAQ010000874.1:0-2022 GCA_031411195.1 Burkholderiaceae bacterium
CGCTGAGGTGGTTGTCCCGCTCCTCCTGCACGCCGTCCAGCCACGTCTTGCCGGAGACCTCGAACACGGCATCCAGCCGGTTCGACGCGGTTTCATCCGGGCCGAAGATGCGGAAGTTGGCCGCTGTCAGGTTAAGCCGCATCACGTCGCGCAGGAACTTGCCAAGAACGCGAGTGGCCTCGGCTTCGACAGCACCCGGCTCGGGCACCTTGACGGCGTAGATGCGGAACGTTGGCATGTCCAGCGGCTTCAGCAACGCGCCGCCATTGGCGTGCGGATTGCAGCCCATGCGGCGCTGGCCAGCCGGTGCCAGCGCTGCCAACTCTTCCAGGAACCGACCGTCCTGGTCGAACAATTCCTCGGGCCGGTAACTCTTGAGCCAGCTTTCAAGCTGCTGCACATGCCCGGCGGTCTTGAACTCGGCAATGGGCACCTGGTGCGATCGCCAGCTACCTTCAACGGCTTTGCCATCCACGCGGTTTGGCCCCGTCCAGCCCTTGGGTGTGCGCAGCACGATCATCGGCCAGCGCGGGCGTGCCGGCGATTGCGCCGGGTCGATCGCGCGCGCCTGCTGCTGAAACCGGCGTATCAGCGCCAGCGCTGCATCCAGCGCACCCGCCAGCGCCTGGTGCACCAGCACTGGGTCGTCGCCCTCGACGAACAGCGGTTCGTGGCCGTAGCCGCGCATCAGGGCGGTCAGTTCCTGGTGGCTGATGCGCGCCAGCACCGTGGGGTTGGCGATCTTGTAGCCGTTGAGGTGCAGGATCGGCAGCACCGCGCCGTCGCGCGCGGGGTTGAGGAACTTGTTGGAGTGCCAGCTCGCAGCCAGTGCGCCGGTCTCGGCCTCGCCGTCGCCGACGATGCAGGCGACGATGAGGTCGGGGTTGTCGAATGCAGCGCCGTAAGCATGGGCCAGGGAGTAGCCCAACTCGCCGCCCTCATGGATCGAGCCCGGCACCTCGGGTGACACATGGCTGGAAATGCCCAGCGGCCAGGAGAACTGGCGAAAAAGCCGCTGCAGGCCATTGCGGTTGCGCTCGATCGCGGGGTAATGCTCGGTGTACGACCCCTCCAGATAGCTGTGCGCCACGATGCCAGGCCCGCCGTGGCCCGGGCCCATGATGTACATCATGTTCAGGTCATTCTCTTTGATCAACCGGTTCAGGTGCACGTAGAGCAGGTTCAAGCCCGGCGTCGTGCCCCAATGCCCCAGCAAGCGCGGCTTGATGTGTTCGAGCTTGAGCGGCGTGTCGAGCAGCGGATTGGCTTGCAGGTAGATTTGCCCGACCGAAAGGTAGTTGGCGGCGCGCCAATAGGCGTGCATCTTCTGCAGCGTGTCGGGGGTCAGTGCGTCGGGAATCAAGTTGTCGACCATGGAAGCCTTTCGGGATCATTGAATTCACGATGACGGCGCAGGCGAAATCGCCGCGTCAACGATGGCCTGCGCCTCGAGCAGGATGCGTTGCAGGTGTTCGGGTCCCACAAGCTCTCGGCGTAAATCTTGTAGATGTCTTCGGTGCCAGAAGGCCGTGCTGCGAACCAACCACGCGCGGTGTTGACCTTGATGAGCACGATGCGCTCGCCATCGGCATGGCTGTCCAGGCCCTCGACTTTCCACACGTCGGGCTCGATGCCGACCTCTTGCAATGCCACCATGGTCTGCTGCATCAGCAGCGGACGCGCTTGTCGATCAAAGACGCCTTTGCTGCCACTTGCACGCGCGAGTTGGTCGTCAATCGGTGGCACCAGCAGCTCGAACATGAACCTGCGCTGGCTGCGCCGGCAATGTTCGGACAACCGCTTCAGCCGGCCCACCTGCCGCAGGTTCAGCGCAGGGTCTCCGTCCTCCACGTACGACCGTCGGTGGTCAAACGGCAGCAGATAGAGCGCCTTGCTGTAGCCGAGATTCATGCCGTCCCCGCCTGTTCTGCTGTCGCTGCCGGCTGCAAGCTCTTTTTCAGAATCCGCGCCATCAAGGCGCTCCACGACTTGGCAAACGCCTGCACGCCCTCGTGCTGCAGC